>DJVY01000064.1 GCA_002440885.1 Bacteroidales bacterium UBA6244 | reverse complement strand
TTAATTTTTAGTAGACACTAGTGACATCAGGTAAAAAAAGAATGACTAAACTAATGTAAAGTAATTTAACACCCAATGTCAAATATATTTACACTAAGTAATAATGTTAACCCAAAGATTAGGTTGTAGGCATCTGAATTATAGCGAGATACAACTTGCGGCATGGGACTTGAAAAGAAGAGACATATGACATTATTATAATTAAAAAATGTAAGGTGATGCTAATTAAGTTTCTGTTGTTCAGTGATAAAAGAGATTTTTGTAGAAGATTGAAACAACACTTAATTTTTTGGAATTAGTGCTGGTTTGCATTTGATGTAATGGAGTATAATTTCGGGGAGATAATTGAAAATCACAAAATATTAATTTAAACTATCAAACGATGATAAAAACAGAAAATTTAGCAAAAGTGTTTCGTACCGAAGAGGTTGAAACTTACGCCTTGCACCATGTGGATATTCATGTGAAAAAGGGTGAATTCGTAGCCATCATGGGACCCTCAGGTTGTGGAAAATCAACACTCCTCAACATTATTGGTCTACTCGACAATCCCACCGAAGGCATGTATGCTTTTGGCGGAACAGAAGTGAGTAAATTAAAGGAAAAAGACCGTACCGACTTCCGTAAAGGCAATATTGGCTTTGTTTTTCAAAGTTTCAACCTGATTGACGAACTCAATGTTTACGATAACGTGGAACTGCCTTTATTGTACTTAAAAATGAAGGCAAGCGATCGCGCCAAAAAAGTAAACGATGTGTTAAACCGCATGAAGATAGGGCATCGTGCCAAACATTTCCCGCAGCAGTTATCCGGTGGTCAGCAACAACGGGTAGCCATTGCCAGGGCAGTAGTAGCCAATCCCGGTCTTATTCTGGCGGATGAGCCCACCGGTAATCTGGATTCCAAAAATGGAGTTGAAGTCATGAATTTGCTCTCTGAGCTCAATCAGGAAGGTGCTACAATCGTAATGGTGACTCACTCCGATCGTGATGCAGGTTATGCACACCGCGTAATCAATTTATTAGATGGTAAGGTGCTCATGGAAAAAATGAATTAAGAGATGCTGGAGGCTTTCTAACAACCACTTTAAAACTGATTTATCATGATTAAGAACTATCTAAAAATAGCCATCGCAAATATTTATAAGAGTAAAGTTTATTCTCTAATAAGTATTTCAAGTTTAGCCGTAGGAATAGCTGTATGTATTTTGCTACTGTTATACGTTGCTGACGAACTGAGCTATGATCGCTACAACGAAAAATCAGATAATATCTATAGACTGTGTCAGGAAGTGCATCCATATCAGTCTCCCGGAGCAGCGAGATTATTAAGCAATAATTTACCGGAAATAAAGAATTCCGCACGAATTTTACCCAGAGATAATATAAATGTTCAATTTGAAGATAAGCGATTTAGAGAAGATAAAGTAGCTTGGGTTGATCCGGCTCTAGTAGATATTTTCTCGTTTAATTTTATTGCGGGATCTAAAGGGTCGTCCTCATTGCAACAACCAGGAACGGTAGTAATTAGCGATAAAACTGCAAAGAAATATTTTGGAGATGAAAATCCCATTGGGAAGACAATAAGGGTTAGTAATGAATATAATTACCTTATAACTGCAGTAATAGAGGAGATGCCTGATAATTCCCATTTCAAGTTCGATGTTTTTATGACGCTTGAAGATGGGGCAATGATGTTTGGCGATGATTGGATGGAAAGTTGGGGATGGAATAATTTTTTAGTTTATTTCGAGATGCACGATAATTCTTCCAAACTTGATGTTGAAGAAAAAATGACAAAACTTTTAAATAATGCTGATGAAACAAGTGAATCTGTTAACTATACTCTTCAAAATCTCAAGGATATTCATCTCTATTCTTCACACTTTTTGGGAGATATTCAACCCCAAAATAGTATTGTGTTCGTCCTGATATTTTCAGCCATCGGGCTATTGATCTTATTTATTGCAAGTTTTAATTATGTAAACCTTTTCACGGCTAATGCCACAACCCGCTTAACAGAAATAAGCGTGAGGAAAACATTTGGTGCCTCCCGCAGTCGGCTGGCAGCGCAATTTATCTTTGAATCAGTATTGGTGTTTTTTATTTCGTTTTGCGTTTCTCTTGTGTTGGTAAGTCTTGCGTTGCCTGTTTTTAATGAGATAAGCGGTAAAGCTTTGTCATTTTCCTTTTTGGCAAATCCGAATATTATTCTTGGCCTTTTCGGAATGATAGCGGTTGTGGGCATTTTGGCCGGGTGGTATCCTGCTTTCATTCTTTCGTCCTATAGCCCAACTGGAGTTTTGAAATCATCCTTTAAAATTGGCTCGGGTTTTCAAATTAAAAAACTACTTATTGGTACTCAGTTTACCATCGTCATAGCACTCATTGCCTGTGCTATCATTATGTTTCGTCAGATTAGTTTTTTAGAAACCAAAAACCTTGGTTTTGATAAAGAAGCCGTAATTACTGCTGTTTTCGATTTTGGCGACGAAACAAAATACAATACCCTAAAAAATGAGCTTTTAAGCAAAAGCTATGTTTCCGGAGTTTCGGTCGCCAGCAGAATACCGTCAGGTTCCCTTAGTAATGAGGGGGGTGTATTGCCTGAAGGACAAACAGAACCGTACGCCATCCCCTATGTACATGTTACCTTCGATTATTTTAAAACCCTGGGCATTGTACCAAAGCAAGGTCGGCTATTCTCCGAGGAGTTTAAAACGGATGTTGCCGAATCGATCATACTAAATGAAGCGGCTGTAAAATATCTCGAAATTCAAGGAAATCCCATTGGCCAATCACTAAGATGTAACTGGCCGAAGTCAACCAGAAAAATAGTAGGCGTTATTGATGATATTCATTTTGAATCACTTTACAATAAAATTAAGCCTGCCGTTTTTGTAATTAACTACCCCGATGTTTACCATATGATTGTTAAGGTAATTCCGTCTGACAAAATAGGATCGATGAAGGCAATTACAGATATATGCCAAAGTTTTTATCCAAATGAAGTCATTGAATTTAGTTTTCTGGACACCATACTTGAGCAACGATATCAAAAGGATTACAAAACTTTTCAACTCATGGGTTTCTTTGCTGCACTCGCCATTTTGTTAGCCTGTATGGGACTCTTGGGGGTTTCTACTTTTATCATTAGCAGCAGGACCAAGGAAATAGGAATACGCAAGGTAAACGGAGCGAAGGTTTTCGAGATCATACAAATGCTCAATATTGGATTTATAAAATGGATTGCCGTTGCTTTTGTTTTGGCCACTCCTTTGGCTTATTATGCCATGAGCAGGTGGTTGGAGAGCTTTGCCTACCAAACCAAACTAAGCTGGTGGGTGTTTGCCATTTCAGGATTTCTAACCATCATCATTGTATTGAGCACCGTTAGCTGGGTTACATACAGGGCAGCACGTAGAAATCCGGTGGAATCGTTACGATATGAATAAATAAAAAGGAATTAATTTTATGAGATTATACATCAATTTTAAAATCGCGTTAAAAAGCATCCAAAATAACCAGGTACAATCCCTGGTAAGCATACTGGGGCTTGGTATTGGATTGGGTTCAATTATCCTGATATTGATGTTATACCTGCATGAGAACTCCTTTGACAGATATATCCCTGAAAATGATCAGGTTTATAGGATAATTCATGGCACCAATAGTACTACGCCATTCATCCTCGGAGAAACGGCTAAAAATGACATCCCGTCAATCGATGACTTTTTCCGATATCATCAAGGTGGTGAATTTGAGATTCGCCTCAATGGGACCGATATGATGGAAGAGGATCGGTTTGCATGTGCCGATGCTTCTGTTTTTAGTCTTTTGGGTATTGACTTTGTCATTGGTAAAACTGCTGAATCGAGAAATGAGGTGGCCATTTCAGAAACGATGGCAAGAAAATACTTTCCCGATGGTGATGCCATGAATAAGACGATTGAGGCACGTTTAAACAACGAATTTATTAACCTGACTGTTTGTGGAGTTTTCAATGATTTTCCATCCAATTCATCCCTGGCGCCGAACTTCGTTTCTCATACAGATTTGATTGATGAATTTCTGGGTACGCAAAAAAAGCGACTTGGCGAATACGGAACTGAAGTTGAAACATTCAAAACAAGTTGGGAAAGAGATGTTTGCATTACCTACCTAAAAATAAATGCAAAATCAAATGCTAAGGATGTAACAGAACAACTTCAGCGTTACAAGCAACGATTTGAAGGTGAATCGAAAAAAAAACAAGCTTTTAGCTTGCAAACAGCAACTGATGTGTATTTACAATCTGAAGATATAACCGATATTTATTCGAGACGAGGAAATGCCAATGAGTTGAAATATTATATAGCCATTGCCCTTTTTATTCTCATTATTTCGGTTTTCAACTACATTTTTCTTACCAAAGCAAAAATGGAGGGACGCTTAAAGGAATTTGGTGTAAAAAAAGCCATGGGCGCTTACACATCTTCCATTCGTAAGCAGATGCTTTTTGAGGCCAATATTATCTCATTTTTGAGCTTGTTACCTGCGATATTTGTTATTATGCTGGGAATGCCCTTTATTAACAGTACTTTAGGACGAAATCTCGATAGTCAGATTCTCTCGGCTTGGTACACCATTCCGCTACTTGCGCTCATACCATTGCTAACAGGATCATTTTCAGGTTTTGTTGTAGGAATAAAAATTTCCGGTATTTCACCTGTACTCCTGCTAAATAAAAGGAACTCAAGCCACCCAAAGACAAAACAATGGAGCAATTCATTTCTTAGTTTCCATTTTGCCATTTTTATCACCCTGATAGTTGGCGTTTTGGTTTTGAAAAAGCAAATCAATTATTCCCTAACCAACTTCACAGCCATCAATCCGGAAAACGTGATGATTTGTGAATTGAACACCCCTGAACTTGCTCAAAAATTTAGTGTCATAGATAACCATGTTAATCAATTGCCCGGTGTCATCCGTACTGCAGGGTCATCATTTATTCCTCCCTATAACTGGACTTTACCCGTTCGTTTAAAAAATCCTGAGAATAACGAGTCCATCGTTTTTGATGGGTTAATTATGGGAAAAGGCATGATGGAGTTATTAAATATTGAGTTGCTAGAAGGTGATTTTTTTGGAGAATACAATGAAAATCAACATCAATTTATTTTTAACGAATCGGCAGCTTTAATGTATCATCTGAAAGCAGGAGAACTTTTCAATGGCTTCCATATTCAGGGTATTGTGAAAGATTTTACTGCACATACCATGCATAGCCTCATTAAACCGATGGTAATTATTCAGCAGCACCCCGATAAAATGAGTCTTTTTGCCATTAAAACAACGGGCGAAAGGGATGATGAGATAAAAGCAAGTATTACCAAGTTATTCGAAGAAATATCACCCGATAAAATGGTGTCCATTTTTTCACTTCAGGAGCAAATCAACCATTTTTACGTCAGGGAACAAAATCAAGCTAAATTAATCAGTGCATTTTCTTTGTTGGCCATTGTTTTAACCATCATGGGATTATTCGGGATGGTATTGAACACGGTAGCTAAAAAAACCAAAGAGATAGGCATCCGCAAAGTTAACGGGGCTAAAATATCCGAAATACTCATCATGCTCAATATAGACTTTATCAAGTGGGTAGCTTTAGCCTATGTAATTGCCTGCCCCATTGCCTGGTACATCATGGATAGTTGGCTCGAAAACTTTGCCTACAAAACAACCTTAAGCTGGTGGATTTTTGCTTTAGCAGGTGGCATGGCTTTAGGAATGGCCGTATTAACGGTTAGTTGGCAAAGTTGGAAAGCAGCCACAAGAAACCCTGTGGAGGCGTTGAGGTATGAATGATTCTGATGTATCCATAGAAAAATATTGACCATGATAAATAGTGTTAAATCGGCCTTGCAGAGTTTTTCAAATTTTAGGTTATATACTTTCATCAACCTATTCGGATTAATATTGGGATTTACTTGCTCCGTTGTTATTTTACTTTATGTAAGCTTTGAATTTTCATTCGATAAATTTCATGAGGATAAAGAACGGATTTTTCGTGTAAATGAAATAGCTATAAGTCCTGAGAACAAAGAAAATAGCTCTTCGCTCAGAATGCCTTATGGCCCTGCTTTGAAAGAAGAAATTTCGGAGATAGAAGATGTGGTTAGGATTAGGAACAATTGGCATGTTAACACATTGAAATTTGAAGATAGACAGATTGTGCTCAAAAACGCAATTTTTGCAGATCCTAATTTATTCAACTTTTTTACTTTTAAAATACTTTCAGGGAATCCCAAACAACTCTTGGTGGATAAGCACAGCCTTGTACTTACCCAAAAAATGGCCAAGCGGTTGTTTGGTGACAAAAATCCATTGGGTAAAGTAACCGAGTACGACAATAATTTCTATACAATAACAGGCGTTGTGGAAGACGTTCCATTAAATTCTCATATTCAGTTTGATGCTGTTTTTCCAATGGAAACTTTAATTGGTGCGCCCGATGTGGTTGTAGGTTGGGATGGCGGAATAGCTGCCACAACTTTTGTTAAGCTTTATTCAAGCGAATTAGAATCGCTGGTTGAGGAAAAGTTACCAGATTTTTTATGGGAGAAAGTAAACAAGAAGAATGAAGATATCGGTTTTGTAAGCCAATTCTATTTGGAACCTTTAGGTCAAATACATTTATTCTCTGACGTTGATTGGGATAGCAACAAAAAGGATGGAAAGTATGTAATGATCTTGTTGTTCATTGGATGTTTAATTTTATTCATTGCCATCATCAATTACCTTTTCATTTCTACGGGGACCTTAACGCTTCGGCTAAAAGAATTTAGCATTAAGAACTATTTTGGATTAGGTGACTTGGGGATTGCAAAACAGATATACCTTGAGTCCTTACTGCTTTTTTTAATTGCAGGATTGGCTTCGGTTATCCTGATCTGTGAGTTTAGCAATCCTATTTCTCAGTTATTTAATGCGGATTTTCTATCGATTCAATTAAAGAAAAACTGGATTCTAATAGTCGTTGCTTTAATTGCAATTAGTGGCATGGCCAGTTTAATTCAGTTTGCCGGCTTTAAGAGAAAAATAGTTATGACCCAAGTTGGAAGCTATTTTTCATTGCCTTTTAGAGGTAAAAAGTTAGTCTATATTTCTGCCTTTCAGTTTTGTGTTACCATCGGGCTTATTTCCTCCATGCTTATTGTTTATGTGCAGCTAAATTTTGCTTTGCATAAAGATTTGGGGTTTACGACTGAAAACATGATTAATCTTTCGCATGGATCCATTGGCGCAAAACAGAAAGTGCTTATCGAGGAAATAAAAAAAATACCGGGCGTTATCAATGCTTCTGCGAGTTTTGGAATTCCCGGGTTGGAAACCACATCAAATGGGTACCAACCCGAAGGAATAAAACAACCGCAAATGTTTAATGCCCTCTTTGTTGATGATAATTTCTTTTCCACCTTTGGGTTGGAACTGGTTGAAGGTAGAAATTTCCGAGAGGGTGAGAACAGCGATACAAAAGCATTTATCGTAAACGAAACCTTGGCCAAGCAATTGAATTGGAAAAATGCTGTCGGAAAATCGATGTTTAGAGATGAGAAGTATGAAATTATTGGCGTGGTAAAAGATTTTCATGTAGGATTGATTTACAGTAAAATACCGCCTTTAATCATTTCAAAAGAATGGGCGGAAAGCTACTACTCTCTATCTATCGCATTAAAGCCGCAGAAAACTCAGAAAACCATAGAAGAGATAAATAGCCTGTGGAATGACTTGATGCCCGGTGTTCCTTTCAACTATTCGTTTATGGATACAAAATTCGAAAGTTTGTATGCCGAAATAAAGCAAACTGCAACCATATTATTCCTGTTCACCAGCATATCTATTCTCATATCCATATTGGGTTTATTTGGGATTACATTTTTATTAATGAATAGCAAGGTGAAGGAAATAGGTGTTCGCAAGGTAAATGGAGCCACCGTTTTTGAAATAGTGAAAATATTGAACTACAAATTTTTAAAATGGGTTGCCATAGCTTTTGTAATTGCGACCCCCGTTTCATGGTATGTGATGAACACATGGCTAAAAGACTTTGCGTATAAAATTGAACTTAGTTGGTGGTTTTTTGCACTGGCCGGAATCATCGCTTTTCTGATCGCACTGATAACGGTAAGTTGGCTAACCATCAAGGCAGCCCGAAGGAATCCGGTGGAGGCATTGAGGTATGAGTAAAACCAAGTGGATTACCCAACTCATTTAAAGGTTTCCTCTGTACATTAAAAAGATGCAAGATGTTTAAAAAGAATTTAAAATTGACACTTAAAATCATTGATAAGAATAAGCACCTGTATTTCTTTAACATTTTTAATCTTACCCTGGGTTTGGTTTGTGGAATAGTCATTTTATTCTTTTTACAAAACTTTATCAGCTTTGATAAGCAGCATATCAATCATGATCGAATTTACAGGGTTGGTTATGATTTTACAACTGCATCAGGAAGGTCGATGAAGGAAGCCGTTTCTTCTGAGAAAATAGGGCCAATGCTGAAAGAGGAGTGTCCTGAAGTTGAGTCCTTTGTTAGGGTCAGACCCATAGAGCAAGTTGCTGTGAAATACGGTAACCACTCTTTTGTTGAAAACCAATTGATGTATGCCGACACGAGTTTCTTCCGCATTTTTACGCACGAGTTTATTGCCGGCAATCCCCATACATGCTTCAGTAAGGAAAATGCTATGGTGCTGACCAACAGCATGGCCCAAAAGTATTTTGGAGTTAGCGACCCCATGGGTAAAATAATTGAGGTGGATACCATACCCTATGAGGTAACCGGTGTAATAATGGATTTGCCGGATAATGTACACCTAAAATTTTATGCCTTGGTTGGTTTTAAGCCTCTAGGTACCCAATGGTTTACAACAACGTGCTATACTTATCTGTTGTTAAAAGAAGAGGCCAGGGTAGAGGGTATATATGATAAATATCCGCTCTTATTCGATAAGTATATGTTGGAGCAGTCAAAAAGGGTTAAAGCCACCATCGACATCATTTTAGAACCGTTGACAGATATTCATTTTACATCTGATTTGTCTCAGGATTTCCCCCAGGGCAACAGGTCTTATGTCTATATATTTGGAATTGTTGGCTTGTTTATCATCCTCATATCTGCAATTAATTACATCAATATGTCCACCGCTTTTGCCATCAACAGGACAAAAGAAATTGGATTGAAAAAAATATTCGGAGCAAAGCAAAAAACGCTGATTGGGTACTTTATCTTCGAATCAATAGCCTTAACACTTATTGCCTTTTTGATAAGCTTCATTTTTGTGAGGTTAATTATAGATGCCAACTATCTACATCAGCTATTCAATGCAAAACTTGCATTTGGTTTTTCTGAAAACCTGAATTTGCTGCTCATGTCTTTCGGTCTGGCATTGTTTGTGGGGTTATTGTCAGGAATATATCCTGCCTTTTATTTGTCGTCAATTCCGGTCATCAGCAGCGTTAGTTCAAGCTATCAACGTAAAAAAGACAGTGTACTTTATCGTAAAGCACTCATTGTTTTTCAGTTTATTCTTTCGGTTAGTGTTTTAATAGGTGTTCTGACAATGAATAAGCAAATTAATTTTATCAACAGTAAAGATCTGGGATTCAACAAGCAAAACCTGATGGTGATTCCTGTTGACAAGTTGGATTTTTCAGTGATATCGGTGCTAAAAGAAAAACTGATTGAAAACCCACAAGTTATTTCAGCTTCCACGGCCTATATTCTTCCCAACACGCAAGAATTGATGTGTAATTTTAGTGTGGAAACAGCCTCCGGGTTTGAAGAACAATTGTTTAACTGGTTAATTGTAGATCCTGACTACATCAAAACAATGCAAATGCAAATCGTTGAAGGAAGAGATTTTGATGAAAACAGGGCGTCTGATGCGAAATCAGCCTATATGGTGAACGAATCTTTTGTTAATCATATGGGTTGGGATCATGCCGTAGGCAAGGGCATGCAAATAATCAACGGCGGATATTTCAAATGGCCGGAAGGAAAAATAATTGGCGTTGTTAAAGATTTTAATATGAGCACTTTGCACGATCAGGTGGAGCCCATTATTATGGTGCTTTTACCCGGAGGTTATTTGCATGTAAGAATCGATGATGATCAATTTTTTAAAACGGTTGAGGATATTGGTGGTGTTTTCAAAGAAGTAGCTCATCAAATTCCTTTTGAATATTCTTTCATGGATGAAAAGATTATCGAGTCCTATTCCACGGAGGTAAATCAGTTTAAATTGATCAAATTATTTTCCATCATTTGTTTTATGTTATCCTGTATGGGATTGATGGGTTTGTCGTTTTACGCCATTGCTCAGAGAGCCAAAGAAGTGGCCATCCGAAAACAATTAGGTTCTTCAGTCATTCAAATTATTTGGGTATTGTATAAAGACATTGCCTACTTAATATTAATAGCCATTATTTTTGCCATCCCATTGTCCTACTGGTGGATTAATTTGTGGTTAGAAACTTTTGCTTATAGGGTAGAAATTGGA
Source organism: Bacteroidales bacterium UBA6244 (assembly GCA_002440885.1). Classification (GTDB taxonomy): domain Bacteria; phylum Bacteroidota; class Bacteroidia; order Bacteroidales; family F082; genus UBA6244. Next base: position 19,719 of record DJVY01000064.1, on the reverse strand, counting down.
ATTTTAATTCCGGTCGTGTCGGGGATTGTTGCCTTGTTTATAGGGTTTATTTCGGTACTGTATCATTCCATAAAAGCAGCATATATTAATCCGGTTGAGTCGCTAAAATATGAATGATCAAATAATTACAATAAGATGATTAAAAAAAGCATAAAAATAGCCTTCCAGCGATTGCTCATGTTTAAAGCCTATTCGGCGATCAATATTGGAGGATTGGGCATTGCCATGGCTGTTAGTCTGGCCATTCTGTTATTTACGTTTTATCATTTTAGTTTCGATAAATATATTCCCAATGGTGAAAATAGCTATCGCATCATTATGCGCTACGGGGATGGAACCTACAACACAAACACCTTTGCAGCTTTTGATGATGTTTTGAGTGATTATCCTGAAATTGAATCACATACAACAATTTACAACAAACATAATATAGAAGATGTTTTTGTAAATGGGGCTAAAATTAAGTCAACGGACGCCGTCTTTGTCAACCAATCGTTTTTGGATTATTTTTCAATAGATGTTATTTCCGGAACTAGGGAGTCCATCAACGAACCTAATACGATGATGGTAACAACCGAGTTTGCATCAAAACTTTTCCCCGACAGCGATCCTTTAGGTAAAACAGCACTGTTGCGATCGTTTACAGCCAATCAGGACAGCCTTATTGCCTATACCATAACTGCCATAATTGAACCATTGCCTGAAGCATCTCATATAAAAATCGACCTATTACTTTCTCAGAAAGGCCATTTCGAGCCTACCGTGAAAATTTTGAAGTCACGTAAGGTTTTTGGTGGTGTGATTTATGTAAAAATATACCCTCATGCTGATATTCCTGCTTTGGAGAAGAGTCTTCAAACAAAATTGGAACCGATTTTAGGTGGTGTGCATGGCCCACCTTTAGATGCCTTTAATCATCATTTGCAAGCTGTTGGTGATATACATTTTACACAAGGATTGTCGGATGAAAAGCAGCCTACCATCCGCCGTTCGTCACTCCATATTCTACTGTTGGTAGGCTTACTAATATTTGTAATAGCAATAATGAACTTTGTTATTATGCATATTGCCAGAAGTACCTATTATCGAAAATCGACTTTAATCATTCGATCGCTTGGGGGGAATAAAATTCATCTGTTGGGACAAACCACTGTTGAAGTCCTCTTATCGGTGAGCCTTGGTTTTCTAATTGCAATTTCCCTGCTGGCAAGTTTAAAGTTTATTCTTGCAAAGCATTTTTTCGCCAATTGGATAGTCCCATTTAAAAGTCCAGAGTTTTGGCTTTTTTCAATTTGTTTGTTTGTTATTGTTGTTGTGGTAGTTATCGTCCTCAGTTCTTTAAGTCTGTTTAAAACGCAAACAGTAATAAAAGAAAATGGTCAACCAAGAGGAATCAAAGCAGCCATACCAATGGTTGTTTTCCAGTTTGTTATGGTTATAGCCCTGACAGGTTTTGCATTACTCGTCAACAAACAAATGAATTTTATTCACCATAAGGAATTGGGCTATTCCGGTGAGAATGTTGCAGTAATTAGAATACCCCAGGTAAATGAAAAGATAAAACTTTTCCGAGCCGAGTTATTAAAGGAACCAAGTATTACAAGTGCCGCTACTGCACATCATTATCCGGGAAGTAAATTTCAGGATATGACCTTTACAACGGGTGAGAATTCATTCCCATTTATATTTGGTTTTATTGATAAATATGCCATACAAACATTGAAAATCAAACTATTACTATATACTACCGACCTTAAAGAGAATGCCACCGACGGATGGATCATTAACAAGACATTCTATAACAAATTAAGATCCGTGTTTTCTGATGAACAGATAGCCACGGGAAATTTTTCTGATAACAGGAGTTCGTCTGAGGAAAATGACCTTGCGGATTTTAAAATCATTGGTGTTGTTGACGATTTTCATTATACTTCATTGCATTCTGAAATCGAGAGCTTTGCATTTTTTGTGCGAGGTCCTGAGGATCGGGTCAACAGATATGTCCTGGCCCGTTTCGAAAAGGATAAAGCTAAGGAAACAATTGCTTCGATTCATAAAAAAATGGAAGAAATTTATCCCAGTCAGCCCATAGTTTATTCTTTTCTAAATGAGCAACTGAATGCTCAGTATGCTTCTGAACAGTTATTGTTGAAGCTCATCAATGTGTTTTCCATATTGGCAATCATAGTGGCTAGTCTTGGCTTAATGGGGCTTTCCATTTTTATGACCGAAAAACGGACCAAAGAAATCGGAATTAGAAAGGTGAATGGAGCAAAGAACAATGAAATTATACTGCTTTTAAACAGAGATATTATCAAATGGGTGGTCATTGCCTTTATCATTGCTACTCCATTAACCTTTTATCTTTCACAGCAATGGCTTCAGAATTTTGCCTATAAAACAGGTGTGAGTTGGTGGGTATTTCTTTCAGCAGGCTTATTGGCGTTGATCATAGCCCTTACGACAGTGAGTTTGCAAATTTTTAAAGTGGCACGCAGAAATCCTGTGGAGGCATTGAGGTATGAGTAAAATGGTGGAAAATTTATCAGGGTTAAGGTTACATCCAACCCCCCCCGCCAACTGAGTGTAGCTGCAAACTACACCCAGGCATGGAGTTATTTTCGTTGATATCAAGCCTACCTCCAATCGCGGCTAAATCTTCACAAAACTGCCCTGGTAAACTTTTCCGTCGACATGAAGGATAATCAGGTAATTTCCAGGTTTCAGTTGGTGAATATTAATCCTGTTGGATGAAATGGCCCTTTCTTTCAATACCGTAACACCTTCCATGTCAACCACGATTAGTGTGTCTGGTTGGTCAAGTTTTAAACTGCTCAGGTCAATATAGTCTGAAACCGGATTGGGGTAAACATTAATCACAGTGACATTGGAGTGCTCGCGCACCCCGTTGGCATATACATCAAACAACCACAAATAGGCTGTTGCAAAATGATCTCTCCACAACGACTCTGTATGCTGTCCGCCTGGAATCTCCACCGACCGCAATTCATTTTCCTCAAAGCCCTTGCCAGCCAGGGTATCATGCATATTCCACATGCCTTTGACGTATTCTACCCCTTCAGCCCCGCCAATCATCTGGTAAAACTTCATGTTCTGTTGCTTTTCTACCTGAGAGGTAAAGATCCAAACCGAATCTGAAATCCAATAGGCAGGCGAAAAGATACCGACTTTGCTAAAAACGTCCTGGTATTTTAATGCCCCATATTGTGAAATCAATCCGCCCATAGAGCTGCCCATAATGCCAGTATTGTCCTTGTCAGGAAGTGTTCTGAAATTTTCATCGATGTAGGGTTTGAGCGTTTGCATCAGGAAATCAATATATTCATCGCCCAGACCACCTCCATATTGATTGTTTATCCAAGGTAGGTATTCATTAATTCGCTCAGCTCCTCCATGATCGATTCCTACCACAATAGGGACCTGTATTCCTTGCGCATACAGGCGGTTCAGCGTTTCATCAACTTCCCACTCGCCAACGTAAGAGGTATAGGCATCAAAAATATTTTGTCCATCATGCATATATAAAACCGGATATCGATTGTTGGCCTGATCGTAATCTGGAGGTAAATAAATCCACACGCGTCGACTTCTGTTTAGTTCCGGCATATAAAAAGCTTCATCCAGAATCTGCACATTTTCAGCAGCAGTAGAATTTCCTCCACCTCCCTGGTCAGCCCAATTTGCAATGTCAAAATACACCGTATCTCCATTTCCATACTCAAATTGCCGATCGGCAATCTCTTCCCCATTCACTCCTTTTTCAACCTTGTTCCAATCGCCCCGGGTAAACTTAAAGGAAATGGTGTTGCCCTGATTTTGCTGAGGCATTTCAATAACCCATTGCTGAGATTCATTTTGAATCAACTCAAAATTCGAATCAGCAGGATTCCATCCATTAAAATTACCTGCCACAAATATTGGATCGCCCACCGGCGTATAGTCGGGAACAGACTGCACAATAAAGGTGGCTTGCCCAAAAACAAACGAACAAATCACCATCAGCAAGAAGAAGCAATTCGATTTCTTCATCATATTCAGAGAGTTAATAATTCATGTAAAAAAAGATGCAATCCGCAAACATACAAAAATGCGTTAACAAACAAACTTTATCCAAGGGTACTGAATACTCAACTTTTCGGTTCAGCAATGAATTGATCCTAAATGATATTGGTGAAAGATTTAAAAACGAACTAGCTCTTGAATATTCATACTGTGAATTTATTTGTTAAAAAATCACACAAACTATTGCGCATGCATAGTATTTGATATATATTTGCAGTGCATGCATAACATTATTTTTTATGAATATACAAGAAACGGTTGATTATCACTTGCGTAGTACGCTCTTTGCCACGCGCCGAATGTATAATCTCCTGGCGGCAGACAATGGCATTACGCAAGGAATCGGCTACGTTTTAATTAATATTGGCAAAGAAGGAGTGCCGGCCACCCGCATTGCTCCGATGATGGGTATGGGCAATACGAGCCTGAGCCGGTTGCTGAAAAATATGGAAAACGACGGATTAATCTACCGTGTGCCTGATGAAACAGACAAACGCATCGTTAAAATTTTCCTTACTCCCCGTGGCGTCGAGCTGCGCTCGAAAGTGCGCAAAATCGTAATCGACTTTAACAATAAGTTGACTGAGAAAATTCAGCCTGCCGACATGGAGGCATTCGTACGGGTGAGCGAAATTATTCGCCAGCAGGTATGTAACGATGTGTCGTTGATTACCGGAAAAAATTGTGATGAAGATTAATGTTTTAAACCTATTTATATGATACGTAGAATTAAAAAAGTGGCGGTGCTCGGATCGGGTGTTATGGGTTCGGGAATCGCTTGTCATTTTGCTAACATCGGTGCTGATGTGTTGCTTCTCGACATTGTCCCCCGCGAACTAACCCCTGCCGAGGCAGCCAAAGGGTTGTCGTTGAATGATAAAGTGGTCAGAAACCGATTGGTAAACGACGCGCTGACGGCAGCCTTGAAATCCAAACCATCACCTATTTATAAACAAGCGTTTGCCAACCGCATTAAAACAGGCAACTTTGATGACGACTTGTCGAAAATTGCTGACTGCGACTGGGTAATCGAAGTGGTGATTGAACGGCTGGATATCAAACAGCAGGTGTTCGAAAAGGTAGAAAAGTACAGAAAACCTTGCTCGCTGATCACCACCAACACATCAGGAATTTCTGTCGAGAAAATGATTGATGGCCGTAGCGAGGATTTCCAAAAGCATTTTTGTGGAACCCATTTCTTTAATCCGCCAAGGTATTTGCAGCTTTTCGAGATTATTCCTACAAGCAAAACCACTCCTGAGGTGCTCGCGTTTTTAACCGACTATGCCAGCCGCTTTTTGGGCAAAACACCTGTGCTGGCAAAGGATACAACAGCTTTCATCGCCAACCGCGTGGGTACGTTCTCGATCATGGAATTGTTTAACAACGTTGAACAAACCGGCCTTTCCATCCCAGACATTGATAAACTAACCGGTCCGGTTATCGGACGAGCTAAATCGGCTACCTTCCGAACGGCTGACATCGTAGGTCTGGATACCCTGGTGCATGTGGCCAACAACATCCGCGAAACCACAGATGATGAGTCGAACGAGGCGTTTAAAATTCCGGCTTACCTGCAAACCATGCTCGACAACAAGTGGCTGGGATCGAAAACCAAACAGGGTTTCTTTAAAAAAGTAGAGGAAGATGGCCAGAAAAAATTCCTTACCCTCGATTTTTCTTCTATGGATTATGTGGAAGCGCCAAAACCCAGGTTTTCTGTTTTTGAAAAAACAAAAGGCATGGACGATGTACGGGAGCGGATGCCGGTATTTATGGCCGATAAAGGCAAAGCAGGCGAATTTTACCGTAGCTCATTTTATAGCTTGTTTCAATTTGTGTCGAATCGTATTCCCGAAATTACCGATCACCTGTTTAAGGTAGACGACGCCATGAATGCCGGATTTGGCTGGAAACTTGGGCCTTTTCAAACATGGGATGCGGTAGGCGTAGTGGCCACCGTTAAGGCCATGGAAGAGGCGGGAAAAAAACCGGCGCAATGGGTTTACGATATGCTGGATGCCGGTATTACTGCCTTTTATTCCATTAAGGATGGAAAAAAATTCTACTATGATATTCCTTCCAAGACTTATGTGGAAATCCCGGGTCAGGAGTCTTTGTTGTCGCTTGAGCTATTAAGGGCTTCGAACGTGTTATGGCAAAATACCGATACCACCATTTTCGATCTGGGCGACGGAGTCCTCAATATTGAGTTTCATACCAAAATGAATACCATTGGACAAGGTGTGCTCGAAGGTTTGAACAAGGCCTTGGATATGGCTGAAGCCGATTACAAAGCCCTGGTTATTTCCAACGAAGGAGAGCATTTTAGTGCCGGAGCCAATGTGGGCATGATATACATGCTGGCTGTTGAGCAGGAATTTGAAGAACTTGACATGGCAGTGCAGTGGTTTCAAAAAACTACCATGCGCCTGCGTTATTCCTCCATCCCGGTGGTAGCAGCTCCTCATGGCATGGCCTTGGGTGGCGGCTGCGAGGTGTGTATGCACAGCGATAAGGTAGTGGCCCATGCCGAAACTTACATGGGTTTGGTTGAATTTGGGGTTGGTTTGATTCCGGGTGGCGGAGGAACCAAAGAATTTGCTCTCCGCCTTTCGGATGAGTTGAAAGAAGGTGATATCCGCACCAATGCCTTCCTGAACAGGTATTTAAGTATAGGACAGGCCAAAGTGTCAACATCAGCTTATGAGGCCTTCGATCTGGGTTACTTGCGCCCTGGCATCGATGAGGTCATCGTGAGCCGCGCCCATCAACTGGCCTATGCCAAAAAAGCGGCTTTGACTCTGGCCGACAAAGGGTATACCAACCCCGTGCCGCGTACCGATATTAAAGTCCTTGGAAAAGAGGCTCTTGGTTTGGTTTATGTTGGAGCCGATGGGTTTACAACAGCCAATTACATGAGTGAGCACGACAGGCTCATTGCCGAAAAACTGGGAATGGTTTTGGCCGGTGGTGAGGTTTCTGAAGCCATGACGGAGGTGTCGGAGCAATACCTGCTCAACCTTGAAAGAAAGGCATTTATGGAACTTTGCATGCAGCGCAAGACGCTCGAACGAATTCAAAGCCTGATTTCATCCGGTAAAATTCTGAGAAATTAATCTATAATCACAAACCAGAAAAACGTAATAATATGAATGCATATATAGTAGGAGGTTATCGGTCGGCTATCGGGAAAGCCCCCCGTGGCAGTTTTCGTTTTACCCGCCCCGACGATATCGCAGCAGCGGTCATCAGGCATTTGCTCTCTGATTTCCCTCAGATTCCTCATACCCTCATCGATGATGTGGTGGTAGGGAATGCTTTTCCGGAAGCTGAAACCGGGTTTAACATGGGGCGTATGCTCTCGCTTATGTCGATGGATACTGTTGAGGTGCCCGGATCTACCATCAACAGGTATTGTGCCTCGGGCATCGAGTCTATCGCCATCGCTTCGGCGAAAATTAGTGCCGGCATTGCCGACATCATTGTGGCCGGTGGCGCTGAAACCATGTCGATGATCTCGATGGGAGGCTGGCGTCAGGTTCCAAATCCTGAGGTAGCCAAAAATTTCCCAAAATGGTATTTGAGCATGGGACTGACCAGCGAAATGGTGTCGAAAGAATATCAAATCAGCCGCCACGATCAGGATGCCTTTGCCGTAGATTCTGTTGAAAAGGCTCTCGCTGCCATCGATGCCGGAAAGTTTAAAAAGGAAATCGTGCCCTACGTCATCAAAGAGAACAAGGTAGTAAATGATAAACTTGTTTCCACCGAAAAGGTATTTGATACCGATGAAGGACCACGGCGCGGCACAACACTTGACGGACTGGCAAAACTACGTCCGGCTTTTGCTGCCGATGGACTTTCTACTGCTGGAAATTCATCCCAAATGTCTGACGGTGCGGCCTTCGTTTTGGTGGTTTCTGAAAAGATCCTCAAGCAGTTTAACCTCAAACCCATAGCACGGCTTGTCGACTATCAGGTGGCCGGTGTTGAACCATACAAAATGGGTGTCGGTCCTATAGAAGCCATTCCGAAAGTGCTAAAACATGCCGGAATGAACCTGAATCAAATCGACATGATTGAGCTAAACGAAGCCTTTGCTTCGCAATCGCTTGCCGTTGTCCGGACACTTAATATCGACCCGAGTCGCGTTAATGTCAATGGCGGGGCTATTGCCCTAGGCCATCCTCTGGGTGCTACAGGCGCAAAACTCACCGTGCAACTGATGCACGAGTTGCTGCGTACCGGTGGAAAATACGGCATGGTAACCATGTGTATTGGCACAGGTCAGGGAGCTGCCGGAATTTATGAAATGCTTTAAATCAACGAATCAGATAAACGTAAAACTATCATCACATGTCAGAAAAAAAATCGCTAAACGGAGGTGAATTCCTGATAAAGGAAACCCAATCGCAGGATGTGTTCATCCCTGAAGAATTTAATGAGGAACAGCGTATGATTGCTCAGAGCTGTAAGGAGTTTAACGAAACCCAGGTGTTGCCTCAAATTGAGCAACTTGAAAAACACGACCGTGCTCTGCTCTCCAAATTGCTCAAAGAAGCCGGACAGCTTGGTCTGTTGGGTATTTCTGTACCCGAAGAGTACGAGGGGTTCGGCCAAAACTTTGTTACCTCGATGCTTACCGTTGAAGAGATGGGAAAAGGGTTCAGCTTTGCTGTGGCTTATTCGGCACACACCGGGATAGGCACGCTGCCAATACTTTATTACGGTACTGAAGATCAAAAGAAAAAATACCTCCCCTTGCTTGCTTCAGGTGAGTTTATTGGTGCTTATTGCCTTACCGAAGCTGAGGCAGGCTCTGATCCCAACTCGGGGAAAACAAAAGCCATTCTGAGCGAAGATGGAACTACCTACACCCTCAACGGGGTTAAAATTTGGATTACCAATGGAGGAATCGCCGATTTGTTTATCGTGTTTGCCAAAATTGGCGACGATAAAAACCTGAGTGCTTTTATCGTGGAAGCCAGTACGCCGGGAATCACCATCGGTGCTGAAGAGGAAAAAATGGGCATCAAGGGGTCATCGACAGTTCAGGTGTATTTCGATAATGCCGTGATTCCGGCTGATAACCTGCTTGGTGAGCGCAACGGCGGATTTAAAATCGCGCTGAACATCCTCAACCTGGGTCGTATAAAGCTGTCAGGCGCTGCGGTGGGTGCTTGTAAGAGTACCATTGATCATGCTTTGCATTATGCCAATGAGCGTAAACAGTTCGGGACGTTTATCTCGACTTTTGGTGCAATAAAATGGAAATTGGGCGAAATGGCCATCCGCACTTTTTCTTCCGAATCGCTCACCTATCGTGCAAGCCAGAACATCGAAGATGCCATCCAACACCTGATGGAACAAGGTATGGACAAAGGAAAAGCTACGGTGGAAGGAATTCGTCAGTACGCCATCGAAGCAAGTATTGCCAAGGTTTTTGGTTCAGAGGTGCTGGATTATGTAACCGATGAAGCTGTTCAGATTTACGGCGGTATGGGCTATTCGGCCGAAACGGTTGTAGAACGTGCTTACCGCGACTCGCGTATCAACCGCATTTTTGAAGGTACCAACGAAATTAACCGGATGGTGATAGTAGGTGAATTGCTTAAACGGGCGATGAAAGGTGAACTCGACTTGCTTTCTCCTGCCAAGGCCGTTGCCGCAGAACTCATGTCGATACCCGATTTTGGCTCTGTTACCAGCGATTATTTCGAAGCCAAAAGGAAAATGGTAGTGAATTTCAAAAAAGCTATCCTCATGGTGGCCGGAGCAGCTATTCAGAAATACATGGATAAATTTGCCGATGAGCAGGAGATTTTAATCGCCCTGGCCGATATGATTATGTATACTTATGCAGCCGAATCGTCGCTGCTCAGAACAGAGAAACTTAGCAAGACCCTGTCCGACGACAAGCTCAGCCTGTTTAAGGACATGACGGATGTGCTGTTTTACGATTTCGCCGGAAGAATCAATAAATCAGGTGTGGATGCCGTAAATGCTTTTGCATCAGGTGATGAACATCAGGGGATGCTGATGGGAATGAAACGGTTCACCAAATCGGCCAACGTGAACTCAATTGCCGCACGTCGCCGGATTGCTGATTTTATGATCGACAAAAACCAATATGCCTTTTAATATGTTAAACAATTTCCGGAGTGCCTTTGGGCATTCCGGATTAATCCTTGCCATGTCATTATGATGAGCCCCACTAAATTTGAAAGATTGGCAAATAACCGCTTGAAAATGAAAATTTTCATGCTCAGTAAATTGCCGCTGGCTTTTCTGGCCCAACTTAGTATTGATCATATGGATGGCCATAGATCGGCTGTTTCGCTTCCGTATAACTACCTGACTAAAAACCCATTTCGCTCCATTTATTTCGCGGCATTAAGCATGGCAGCTGAGCTTTCGACGGGAATTCTGGCCTTGTCGCATGTCGAAAAAAGTGGAAAGCCGGTATCAATGCTGGTGCTGGGCATGCGGGCTGAATTTCTGAAAAAGGCAAAGTCACGTATCGTGTTTACCTGCGATCAGGGCGATGTGCTCGAAAAAACCATCGCCGATAGTATTTCTGAAAATACCGGAAAAACCAGCGAAGTGTATTCGTCAGGTATTGACTCGAGTGGAGACATTGTAGCCAAATTCTGGTTTACCTGGACTTTTAAACCCAAATAATCTATGTTCAACTAAATAATTTACTCACATGAACGTCCTTCGAACTTTCGACATCATTACGCAGCTTCTCGAAAAATACCCGAAAAGTGATGCCCTGGCCATCAAAAGAAATGGGAAATGGGAAAAATTTTCTACCGAAGAGTATAAAAACATGACTGATACGTTTAGTTACGGTTTGCTGGCTCTCGGGTTTACCAAAGGAGATAAAATTGTGACCATCAGCAATAACCGACCTGAATGGAATTTTATCGACATGGGCATGAGTCAGGTTGGTGTGGTGCACGTGCCAGTATATCCGAATATCGGTGAAGTGGAGTATGAGCATATCCTGCGACATTCTGATGCTAAAATGGTGTTGGTTTCTTCTGTTGCTTATTACGAAAAGCTTGCTCCTTTGGTAAAAGCTGCCGGAATTAGTGAGTTTTATACCATCGATCAGGTGCCAAATGCAGCCAATTGGGATAAGATCCTTAAACTCGGCGTTGCCAATCAAAACCCTGATAAACTGGAGGAGATAAAAAATAGCATCCATGAAGATGATCTGATGTCCATCATTTACACCTCTGGTACGACAGGCCGCAGCAAAGGGGTAATGCTTAGTCACCGGAATTTTATATCAAATGTGCATGGCACTACCAACCTGCTTCCCATCGATCACACCCACCGTTTTTTAAGTTTCCTGCCGTTATGCCATGTGCTCGAACGTATGGTCAACTACCTGATTCAGTACAAGGGGGCTTCTGTTTATTATGCCGAAAGTATTGATACCATTGGCGATAACCTGCGCGAAGTACATCCGCATGGATTCACCAGCGTGCCACGGGTTATCGAAAAATTGTACGATAAGTTGATTCTAAAAGGCAAAGAGCTGAAGGGCGTAAAAAAATCTCTCTTTTTCTGGGCAGTGGATTTGGGCTTGAAATATGAATTAAACCGGGCTAACGGATCGTTTTATGAGATGCAGCGGTCAATCGCCGATAAATTAATCTATTCAAAATGGCGTGAGGCTCTGGGTGGCAATATCAGGGTGATTATTTCAGGAGGTGCTGCCTTGCAGGAACGGTTGGCACGGGTTTTTAACGGGGCTGGAATTCCGATTATGGAAGGATATGGCCTTACCGAGACATCACCTGTAATTAGCGTCAACCAGGAGCATTATCCTTACATGAAATTCGGAACGGTTGGGCCGGTTCTGGAAAATGTTCAGGTAAAAATTGCCGATGATGGTGAAATACTGATGAAAGGACCAAACCTGATGCTGGGTTATTACAAAGCCAAAACACTCACCAACGAAGTAATAGATGACGATGGGTGGTTTCACACGGGCGATATCGGGGTGTTGCTTGAGCACAATATCCTGAAAATTACCGACCGCAAAAAGGAAATATTTAAACTGAGTACAGGTAAATATGTAGCACCACAAATTATTGAGAACTTGTTTAAAGAATCGTCTTTTATCGAACAAATTATGGTGGTAGGCGAGGGCGAAAAATATGCCGCTGCCATCATTTGTCCGGCGTTTCATTTTCTGCATGGTTGGTGTCATAAGCATGGAATTAAGTTCCGCGATAACATGGATTTAATCCAACGCCCCGAAGTTATTGATCGCTTTCAGCAGGAAGTAGATACAATCAATAAGGGTCTGGGCAATCACCGTCAGATTAAAAAGTTTGAACTTACCTGTGCCGACTGGACTCCCGAAACGGGTGAATTATCGCCTACTTTGAAAGTTAAACGTAAGTTCCTGAAGGAAAAATACCGCGTAAAACTTGACAGACTTTATGGGTATACCGAAGAGTCAGGACTTCTGGGTTTGCCTGATAACCCCGCTCCTGCTGAGGATGGGGTGGATTAGCGCCCTCAAAAAAGCAGAATTTAGTTTAATTCTTAGTGACATAATTTGTATTCTTGCAGCATGTTTTTTTTTGACCTTCTAACGAGAGAACTACTATGATAAAGCAACTGATATTTTTGATCGTTTTATTGATCACCCTCGTCGTATTTGCCTATTCCATGATGCGGTATTTCCGCTACTTTGAGTTTACGAAAAAGAAACCTCTGGGTAACTTATGTAAAAGGTTGTGGATAACAACCAAAATAGCCCTTTTCCAGGAAAAGATCCTGCGTCGACCTGTCGTTGGCTTAATGCATGCGTTGGTTTGGTGGGGGTTTATCCTGATCTTATTCGGTAGCATCGAAATGGTGATCGATGGCCTCACCGGAACGGAGAAGATTTTTGCTTTTTTAGGGCCTGTTTACGATTTCCTCATGGCGTCGGGCGATGTGTTTGCGCTAATTATTGCGCTGGCCATTTTGGCTTTTTTGTTCAGACGACTTTTTATGCACATCAAACGCTTTTACGGTCCTGAAATGAAACCGGTGTCGAAAGCTGATGCTAACCTGGCGTTGACAATCATATTGGCTTTGATGGTTACTTTGCTTGGCATGAACACTTTCTATGTGGCGTGGGCACACCGCGTTGGCGATGGGATTGTTGGAATATACCCTGTAAGCGAACGCTTGGCCTCGTTTTTTATGAACATGTCGCCCGACAACAGCTATTTGTGGTACGAAATCAACTGGTGGGCGCACATTGTGCTGATTTTTATTTTCGCCAACATTCTTCCGTATTCAAAACATTTTCACGTGTTTATGTCAGTTCCTAATGTGTTTGTCAGCAAGCTGACTCCTTTAGGTTCGGTTGAAAACATGGATAGCATTACAAAGGAAGTAAAACTGATGATGAACCCCGAAACGGCTTTTGCTGCCGGGAGTGAATCGGATGCGCCTCCCGAACGTTTTGGAGTAAAGGATGTGCAGGACCTAAACTGGATCAACTACCTGAATTCATTGTCGTGTACGGAGTGTGGCCGATGTACATCGGTTTGTCCGGCCAACATAACCGGAAAATTGCTGTCACCCCGCAAAATCATGATGGATACACGTGCCCGAATGAAAGAGATTGGCCCTGATTTGATTAAAAACGGTTCTGATTTTAACGATGGTAAATCCCTGCTTTTTAACTACATAACGGAGGAGGAACTTTGGGCTTGTACTTTATGTAATGCCTGTGCCCAGGAATGTCCGGTAAACATCAATCAACCGGCTATTATTCTAGATATGCGCCGTTATCTGGTGATGGAAGAATCGAAGGCTCCTTCGGGTTTGAACAGTGTTTTTGCCAACATCGAAAACAATGGAGCTCCGTGGCAGTTCTCGCCACAAGATCGCATGCTTTGGGCAGAAGGTCTGGAAGTACCTCTACTGGCATCGAAAACCGAAAAACCTGATTTTCTCCTGTGGGTGGGTTCTGCCGGCGCTTTCGACGACAGGTACAAAAAGGTGATGCGTTCCTTCGTGAAGATTTTAAACCACCTGAATATGAATTATGCGGTGCTGGGGACTGAAGAATCCGATAGCGGCGACGTAGCCCGTCGTGCCGGCAACGAAATGCTGTTTCAAATGCAGGCACTTACCAATATCGAAATCCTGAAAGGTTACGAAATTGAGAAAATCGTTACCTGTGATCCCCACGATTTCAACACCCTGAAAAACGAGTATCCGGATCTGGGTGGAAAATTTGACGTGGAACATCACTCGGTTTTCCTGCAAAAGCTCATCGATTCAGGTAAAATTACCCTCGATAAGGGCGAACTTTCGGGTAAAAAAATTACTTTCCACGATCCTTGTTACTTGGGTCGTGCCAACGGTGAATACGAGGCTCCGCGATCGGTGCTAAAGGCTATTTCATCGGTAAACATTGAAATGCCACGGAATAAAAGCTTTGCCTTATGCTGTGGCGCGGGAGGCGGGCAGATGTTTAAGGAAGCTGAAAAAGGTGAAAAAGAAGTGTTTATCGAACGTACTGAGGAAGCGCTGTCGACAGGTTGCGATATTATTGCCACCGCATGCCCCTTCTGTATGACCATGATGACGGATGGCATTAAATACAAGAACAAGGAGGAGTCTGTTAAAAATTACGACATCGCCGAGCTGCTAAGTATGGGTTTGGGGTTGGCTTGAAAATAGAAGATTTCTCAGTCTGTCCATTCGTATTGCTATTGTTAATTTACTTTTAATCTCACCAATTACCCGTTGATGAGTAAAGTGTTCCGGGTTTAGGATTTCCGGTTAATTTCCAAATGCTATTGATAATCAAAGCGCTATTCCAATTTTTCAGTCCTATTTGTAATCCTCTCTAAATTCGCCCGGGTCGTTAAAATTCTTTTCTTTTTACTTGACATAATGAACATATGTTCATTATCTTTGTGGTGTTTAATTTAAATCATTACAATCATGTCACGAGGAGATAAAACAGGACCTACAGGAATGGGTTCAATGACGGGAAGAGGTTTGGGTTATTGCAATCCGAACAACAATTTGGATATTAACCAGGGTTTTGGACACGGAATGGGTCGTGGACGGCGCATGGGAGCTGGACTGGGGCGAAGGGGGTGGTTCAATCAGGGCTATGCCGACAGCACCATCAACGACCAGATGAAGCAAATGAGCCACGACATCAGTTCACTCAAAGAGGAAGTGATCAAGCTGATCGGGAAATTAACATCGTAAGGCTAAACATTTTAATACAACAGGGATGAATTTAGGATTTGGAATAGGAGCCGGAACAGGGGGTGGAAAAGGAAGAAATAATGGAGGGAGTCTCGGGCCGGGTGGCTATTGTGTGTGCGCCAAATGCGGACATAAAGTAGCACATAAGCAAGGTGTTAAATGTACCACCTTGCGTTGTCCGGTGTGCGACAAACCCCTGATCAGGGAAGAATTACTCCATAAATAAGTAATCCGGTAACTATGAAAGTAGCTATTGCTAGTGGCAAAGGCGGCACGGGGAAAACTACCCTGTCGACAAACCTTTCGGCTTACCTGGCTGAAAGTGAGAAAACTGTACTCGTTGACCTGGATGTGGAAGAGCCAAATTCAGGGTTGTTTATCCATGGCCATCTGGTGCATCAAGAGGAGGTTTATAAAATGGTTCCGGAATGGGTTGAAGACAAATGTACGTTTTGTGGCCTTTGCCAACAGTCGTGTAATTTTCATGCGGTTATTCAGTTAGGCCCGGTGATTATGGTGTTTCCCGAATTGTGCCACAGCTGTTATGCTTGTTCTGAGTTGTGTCCGGTAGAAGCCCTGCCTATGGTTCAGAAAAAAATCGGTCATTTACAGCAGTTTCGGTCTGAAGGGTTACATTTTGTTGAAAGCAGGCTGGATATTGGCGAGGAGCAGGCTGTGCCTCTGATTGCCAGTACCCTCGACTTTGTAAACAAACAATTTGACTGCGACTGGACAATAATTTATGATTCACCTCCCGGAACTTCCTGTCCTGTGATTGAGGCCACAAGCGATGCGGATTTTGTTATCCTGGTAACTGAGCCCACTCCTTTTGGTTTTCACGATCTGAAACTGGCTGTCGATACCATGCGCCAATTGGGCAAATCCTTCGGCGTGGTTATTAACCGACATGGAATTGGGAATGACGAGGTTGAAGATTATTGCCATGAAGAGGGTATTCCGCTTTTAGCGAAAATCGCCAACAGCCGCGCCATTGCCGAACGTTACTCGGTAGGAAAACTGCTTTATAAGGAAGTCCCCGAGGTGTTGGAAGCGTTAATCAAGATTAAACACTTTTTAAATACAATGGCGAAGGAGGTTGCGAAATGAAAGAGATCGTCGTTATTTCAGGGAAGGGCGGAACAGGAAAAACCTCTCTGACTGCTTCTTTCGCCATGTTAGCCGGGAAGGATATCGTGGTGGCCGACTGTGATGTGGATGCCGCAGATATGCATTTACTGCTTGAGCCCGATTTTGAAGAAACAGAAGACTTTTATAGTGGTGAAGAAGCTTACATAGTGCAGGAAAGCTGCATTCAATGTGGCAAATGCGAAGAGGTTTGCCGCTTCAATGCCATCGACATCGTAAAGGGCAGGTTTGTTGTAAATGCTTTTAACTGTGAGGGGTGTGGATATTGTGCCCGGATTTGTCCTACAAAGGCCATCGTTAACAAGGAAGTTAAAGTGGGCGAGTGTTTCACAAGTAACATAAAAACAGGCACATACATGGTACATGCACGTCTTGGAGTGGGAGCTGACAATTCGGGAAAGCTGGTGGCTAAAGTGAAAAATGAAGCCAAAGAATTGGCCAAAGTTTTTAATAAGGACTATGTATTGGTGGATGGCTCTCCAGGCGTTGGTTGCCCGGTGGTGAGCAGCCTCAGCGGAGCCTCTTTTGTTATTCTGGTCACCGAACCTACCGTTTCAGGATTACACGACCTAAAACGGGTTTATCAGCTGGTGAAAAAATTCAACATAAAAACAGGTTGCATCATAAACAAGGCCGACCTAAATATAGAAAAAACCACTGAGGTTGAGTCGTTTCTAAAATCGGAAGCCATCGTTCATTTAGCAAATCTGCCATACGACGAAGATTTTACCAAGGCCATGGTAAGCGGAAAAACCATTGTTGAATACAACCATGGCTTGTTGTCTGAACTCATTAGTAACAGTTGGAATAAAACCCTTGAAATCTTAAAATAACTATCATGGACACAAATCAGAATTACCTCGAAGAAGACCTCGCCGAGCTGGAGGGGATGACTTGTTTTTCACTCGAACAGATCGTTCAACGATCGCTGTTGGGAGAGATGTTATATCACCTGGTACTGGAGTCGAATCCGCAGCCGGACTACTATGCCAAAAGTCATTTTCCGCCTAACCAGGCCAGAAGTTACGACCGCCGGCTGATGTTGCCGATCAAAAAAGGCATTGCCTGTTTTCAGGATGAGGTGTACCGAAAAGCCTGTGACCTGACCCGTCAAATTGGTGATGGAATAAGCATTTACCCAGGTCAGATGACTTATCAAAACGAAATGCATCAGTGCATTCGCATTAACACCAAGACTACTGATCATTTACCACAAATTGTTGATGAACTGGAGAAACTTGGCCTTCAATTTTTTTCTGATCGCAAAGTAGAACCGTACAACAGTTTTATTTATTACAAACGGTTTACTGGTTTCACCCGACTCATGCCTACCGTATACCACGATAACACAACCCTTTACAGGTATTTTTTCCGTGTAAACGGGAATATCGGATTTCAGGATTTTCAAAAGGGAATTGAGCAAATAAAAAACAGTTGTCAGTTCTATTTATTTGATTCTTTTCTGGCTTCTCTGTTTTTCAGAAATCAGGTAATCGATTTTGTAGGTGTTTATTCTGAACATTGTGAAACCGAAAGGCTTGTGGAGTTTAAAAACGAAGTAAAGAAAATATTCGGATAACTTTGGGACACAAAAGTCCCAATCACAATTATTAACCAAAAGATTTAAAATCAAATGAAAATTGCTTTTACTACTAAGGAAAAAACATGGGATTCTGCGATGGATCCCCGCTTTGGCCGTTCGGCCTTTTTTACCATTTACGATGATGAACATGATGCCCTTTCTTATTACGACAACAGTTCAGTAGTTAACGAAGCCCATGGCGCAGGGCCGAAAGCCGCCCAAACACTATTTGAATTGGGAGTTAACGTGCTGATTACCGGCAACGGTCCGGGTGGCAATGCTGCGGCCGTAATTGCTAAAGCCGGAATTGATGTGTATGTCGGCGCAGGTGAAATGACCGTGAAAGAAGCGCATGAAGCATTTCGTAACGGACTACTGGCCAGAGCATAATTCGTTTTTTAACCAGCGAAAGTAAAAACCTAAAATTTCACACCAATGAAAGTAAATCATATAGGTCTGGATATTTACCCGATGAGTGAAGTGACCGATTTTTATGTCAACTTGCTCGGCATGAAACTCATGCGAAAATTTGAATTAACCTCTGAGCTGAATTTAGCCATTTTCGGTCATTCGGATCAGGTAGAGGTAATGGTGGTAGAAAAGGAGGAGGTGCGCATGGAGTTGTTTTTGTCGCAGCACAGGCGGGGGAAGTCATTGCAGCATATCTGCCTCGATGTATTTGATCGTGAAGACCTGGCCTCTCGTGCTAAAAAATCAGGATATGTTGTGATACGGGTTGAGAGACCTGTTCGCGACCTGGTCTTCATCAAGGATAAATCGGGAAATATTTTTGAGTTGTTTGAACTGGAAACCAACAACAAATAGTATTATGGCTAATAAGTTTGCATTTGCATTAGGCAGTAACGGCCTGTTTATCAATCGACATTTTGGCGATTCATCGGTGTTCAGGCTCTATCGAAAGGAGGAAAACGGAACATTGGTATTCGAGGCGGAGGTGGAAAATCCTTTCCGGGAATTTGATGAAAGCCAATCTCATGGATCAAAGGCCAAAGGCCAGGGGATAGTTGAGTTTTTAAGAAATCACGGTGTAGAGGCCATTGTATCACGGCAGTTTGGACCTAACATTAAAATTGTACACCGACATTTTATTCCCATTAAAACCGGGGTAGAAACACCTGAGGAGGTATTGTTGCTGATCGAGAAAAACATGAAATGGATTGCCGAGGAGTGGAATACCCGCTCAGAAGCTTACCATTTGTTCGCTCTAAAAAATGGAATTGTCAAAATGGTGGTGGATAACAAATAGTGTAGTTATCACATTTTATCCCCCTCCACCAGTCGCAGCAAACCGCTTGATGTCGAAGTGCTTTACCTGGATTCATGCCTGAGAGCTTGGCGAATTTATTTTCCTCAATTGTAATGTTTTATATCTTTGACATCCCGAAAGATTTCGGGATTGGTTTTTTGGTGTAAAATCTGGATAATGTGTTATAAACCAGGGTGTAGATTTAACAGCCTGAAATCCAGACCCACCATATCAGAGCGTTTGGTTAAAATTATTATAGACCCCCGTAGGGGAGACATTATTATAGACGAAAAGAATATATGCAACCAAAACCCCGCAGGGGTGACATTATTATAGCCGAAAGAATACATGTAACCAAAACCCCGCAGGGGAGACATTATTATAG
>DJVY01000059.1:45294-47243 GCA_002440885.1 Bacteroidales bacterium UBA6244 | reverse complement strand
CAGCGTAAGCAAGCTACTTAAAAATGTTCGGTATAAGGTTTGACCGAAGTGTTGAAAACTGAAGGATTCGAGCAAAAACAAGGCCAGATGCTGTATGAAAATAAGCACCAAAGCATACCTAATAAAGCCGGATATTCCAAGTTTGACCAATCCTGGAGCTTCGCCAGTTGAGAACTCGAGATTTCGGAAAAATAACCGAATTACACCAGGACGCGCAAAAGCCATTAAAACAGTGGCTCCGGCATGCAAACCGGGCGTGTTTAAAAAAATGTCAATTGTAAGACCTGTGAAAAAACCTAAAAGCAACAACAAGCTTTTGTTAATCGTTTCGGGCAACAAAAGAATAAACAACACATACACAGCAGGAGTCAGATAACCGCCCAGATCCATATTGTTGAAAACAAGTACCTGTAGCAGTGTGAGCAGAATAAACCGAAGGCTGTTTATGAATAGGGTATGGTTCATTGTTCACTTATTTGTAATAACAACGTATCGAGCTCATTGGCCTGACAATTTTCAATTAAATATACCTGTTTTAAGCTGTTAAAGTCGGTAGAAAACCGGATGAGAGCCGACCCCAGGTGCTCGCCTGTCATCTTTGTGTGTTCTTCCACAACACCAATTAAAATTTCTTTCGGGAAAATTAGCGAATTTCCACTAGTAACAATGCTATCGTTTACTTCGAGCTGCAAATGAGAAGGTATATCCGTAATCGTTCCAAAGCGATAATCAGGCTGATCCCATTTTACATTCACCAACTGGTCATTCTTTTTTACGCGTCCGCTGATGTGGGCATTGTGGTGAAGTAACGACATTATTACGGCATAATTATTCGAAACGCCAATTACGATACCAGCTACTCCATCTGGCGAAACGACACCCATTTCTTTTTGTACTCCCTGATTTTGCCCTTTGTTAACGATAATCAGGTTGTTCCGGTGCGAAACACTGTTGCTTATCACCGAAGCAGGAATAAAACGAAATAGTGAATCACCTTTGAGGGTAGTTGTGTCTGGATCAAACAAATGATCAGAAAGCTGCGACCGCAATCTGGCGTTTTCCTGTGCGAGCCTTAAATTTTCCTTTTGAAGACCAAAATATTGATCAACAGAGTTATAGCCTGAGAAAACCGAACCGGTAAAATCTGTTAAAGTATGATACCTCAACGATCGTTGGTACGAAAAACTGTTGCTCAGGAGCAGGATGGATACCAATTCGAGTAGAATAAATAAGGTAAAAAACTGGTTACGCCACAAAAAGTGAAACAAATTTCTCATTATTTATTCGGTTATAATCGACTATCGGATAAGGAAAGTAAATTTATCGAAATTTTTGAGTGCAATACCCGTACCTCTGGCCACTGCGCGCAACGGATCTTCAGCCACATGAACACTTAATTTGGTTTTGTGGTGAAGTCGTTTATCAAGGCCGCGTAACATGGAACCACCTCCGGCCAGATATATACCTGTTCTAAAAATATCCGCCGACAATTCAGGCGGGGTTTTTTCGAGGGCGTTTAACACAGCGGCTTCAATTTTTGAAATAGATTTATCGAGACAACTGGCAATTTCCTTATAATTTACTGTTACTTCCTTCGGAATACCTGTAAGCATATCGCGGCCATGCACTGCATAATCATCGGGTGGGTTGTCGAGTTCTGTTATAGCAGCTCCCACTTCGATTTTAATGCGCTCAGCAGTACGCTCACCGATGGTGATGTTGTGCTGTTTACGCATATATTCTTCAATATCAGCGTTAAAATCATCACCTGCAATACGAATGGAAGTGTTATTAACAATACCACCCAGGGCAATTACAGCAATTTCACTGGTACCACCCCCAATATCAATAATCATGTTTCCGGTAGGCTCAAGCACGTCAATGCCAATACCAATAGCTGCTGCCATAGGCTCGTGAATCAACCTGATTTCCTTAGCTCCGGCCTGTTC
>DJVY01000059.1:0-45260 GCA_002440885.1 Bacteroidales bacterium UBA6244 | reverse complement strand
AAATCTGCAATCACACCATCGCGCAAAGGTCTGATTGTTTTAATGTTTTCATGGGTTTTTCCATGCATCATCATGGCTTTTTTGCCAACGGCGATAATCTTTCCCGTATTACGCTCAATAGCCACAATGGAAGGCTCATCTACAATAACTTTGTCGTTGTAGATAATAATTGTGTTAGCCGTGCCTAAATCGATGGCTATTTCTTTTGTCAGAAACGAAAACAATCCCATATTTTTACTTTTTAGTATTCAAAATTAATGTTTAAAATGACGAACTCCGGTAGTAACCATAGCCATTTCGTGTGCATTGCAGTAGTCAATAGATTCTTTATCCCGGATACTTCCTCCCGGTTGTATTACGGCTTTTATGCCCGCTTTATCAGCAATTTCAACCGAATCAGCAAAGGGAAAAAAAGCATCCGAAGCCATTACTGCACCCTCAAGCGGCAGCTCAAAGGTACGTGCTTTTTCGATAGCTTGCTTTAACGCGTCCACTCTTGATGTTTGACCTGTGCCCGACCCCACTAATTGCTTGTTAAAAGCCAGAACAATGGTATTCGATTTGGTGTGTTTAACAATTTTATTGGCAAACAACAGATCCTGTATTTGGTTTAGTGTTGGTGATTCGGTAGTGACAACCGTTAAATCGCTATCCGTTTCGGTAGTCAGGTCTTTATCCTGCGCCACAACGCCATTTAATAACGACCGGAATTGCTTTAATGGCAAGGTTGAGGATTTGAGTTTTAAAACAACCCTGTTCTTTTTTGAAGTTAAAACCTCAAGCGCCTCAGGTTGATAGTCGGGAGCAATGATGATTTCAAAGAAAATTTTATTTATTTCGATGGCGGTAACTGTATCAATTGCGCGATTTGTAACCAACACGCCTCCAAATGCAGAAACCGGATCGCCGGCAAGGGCATCATTCCAGGCCTCGGTTAAATCGGTTCTGGAGGCCAATCCGCAAGCATTGTTGTGTTTAATTATTGCAAAAGTGGTTTCGTCAAAATCATTAATCAAATGTAACGCGGCATCTAAGTCGAGCAGGTTATTATAGGAAATGGCCTTGCCATGTAGTTGCTCAAAAACATCGGCTAACCTACCAAAAAAAGCGGCTTTTTGATGAGGGTTTTCGCCATAACGTAATGATTCAGATTTTGTCTCGGAAAGCTTAAAGGCAGGAATAAGGCCCTTATTCATCCAGTTAAAAATAGCCGTATCATAATGCGAACTCACGTTAAAGGCTTGGATAGCAAAATGCTTTCTGTCATCGCGACCGGTATACCCATTTTTTTCATGAAGTATCTGTAGCAATTCATGATAAAACGATGAAGCCGGAACCACCAGTGTGTCTTCGAAATTTTTCGCAGCAGCACGAATAAGAGAAATACCACCAATGTCAATTTTCTCAATGATTTCGTTTTCGACAATGGTAGATTTCACCGTGTCCTCAAAAGGATAAAGGTCAACGATAACCAGATCGATTAACGGAATATGATATTCTTCGATTTGTTTTTGGTCTTCAGCCAGATCAGGGCGCGCCAGTATGCCACCCATGATCGACGGGTGTAGCGTTTTTACACGTCCACCCAAAATGGAAGGGTATCCGGTTAGAGATTCCACGGTTTCGGCTTTAAAACCTTTACCTACAATATATTCGTAAGTCCCACCGGTACTTAAGATTCTAACATTCAAATGGCTTAGCGCTTCAAGCACCTCATCGAGACCTTCTTTATGATAAACGCTGATTAAAGCTGTTTTTATTTTTTTCAATGCTGTAAATAATATATGATTACACAAAATGATTTCACCTATAATTTCGGTTTTGCAAAATAACATGATTTAATTAAAACTTATTATACTTTTACATGTTATTTTGGGTTCATTGTATGAATAAATTTTTGACCACATTTTAATTCAATATACCGCAACATGATTGTTTTAAAACTCATATACGAAAGTTTTCTTTTTGCCATTAACGCGCTCAAGGTTAACAAAGTAAGGACTTTTTTATCTCTTTTAGGGATTACCATTGGAATTTTTTCGATTATATCGGTCTTTACGGTATTCGACAGTCTGGAAAGTGCCATCAAAAGTGAGATTAACTCGTTGGGAAACAACGTATTATTTGTTCAAAAATGGCCCTGGGCTATGGGAAAAGATTACCCTTGGTGGAAGTATTACCAGCGACCGGAAGCCAAAACTCAGGAAATGGACGAAATCCTAAAACGCTCAAATACAGTACAATCAGCGGCTTTTATGGTCAGTGTTCAGCGAAGTGCGTACCACGAAAATAACCGGATGGAAGGCATTCCCGTTGTGGCAGTTTCACAGGATTACAATAAAATCATGCCTTTCGACTTACAGGCAGGACGATATTTTACCTTTACTGAGTCGCATGGAGGTAAAAATGTGGCTTTAATCGGTTCAGACGTGGCCGATAATCTATATCAGGGACAAGATCCCTTAGGGAAAACAATCAAAGTTTTTGGCCGTAAGCTCATTGTTATCGGGGTCATGAAAAAGCAAGGAGAAGATGTTTTTGGTAACTCAAAAGACAACTGGGTTATGATTCCGGTAAACTATGCCCGCAATGTAATCGACTTCAACAACATAGGAACGACGATACTCGTTATGGCCAAACCCAATGTTACGAACGAGCAAATGATGGATGAGTTAACCGGTATTATGCGTTCCATTCGAAAATTATCGCCGGGAGCTGAAGACAATTTTGCTTTAAACGAAACAGACATCATCAGCAAGGGATTCGATCAACTTTTTTCGGTTATCGCCATGGTAGGATGGATTATTGGCGGTTTTTCGCTGCTGGTAGGAGGATTTGGTATTGCAAACATCATGTTTGTAAGTGTAAAAGAGCGAACCAATCAAATTGGTATCCAGAAAAGCTTAGGAGCAAAGAATTATTTTGTCTTGTTACAGTTTCTCTTTGAATCGGTATTTCTGTCAGTGATGGGAGGAATAGTGGGATTGCTCATAGTTTTTATCTTAACCCTGGTTGTTTCTGCTTTGTTTAGTTTCACACTTAATCTCACTTTCGGCAACATCATGCTTGGCATTATCGTATCGGCCATCATTGGATTGTTTTCAGGCTATTTTCCGGCTTGGACGGCTTCACGTCTTAATCCGGTAGACGCCATGCGTTCGAATTTCTAAGTTTATACAAACAAAAAAATATTCAAGCAATAAGGTTTTGATCCTGTTGTAGTTAATCAAAATGTTTGCGGTTTATTCCAATATGGTCAAATTTTAACCGTAGGGTTACAATAAATACTTACCTTTACCTGCTAAAGAAATTTGGGTATGGAAAAGCGATGGGTGCTTAAAAATAATCCTGATAATGAAGTAGTTGAGCAGCTATCACAATCGCTTAATATCAATAAAAAACTCCTAAATCTTTTGGTTCAGCGTAGTGTAACGAACTACCAGGACGCCAAAACATTTTTTAGGCCGAAGTTAGAAAATCTTCACGATCCGTTCCTGATGAAGGATATGGACAAAGCTGTTGAAAGAATACTAAAGGCTATTGAAAAAGGAGAAAAAATATTGATCTACGGTGATTATGATGTAGATGGAACAACTGCGGTATCGCTTGTATACTCATTTTTAAAAGAGATTCACAAAAAAATCGGATTCTACATCCCCGATCGATACAGCGAAGGTTACGGAGTTTCATACAAAGGCATTGATTACGCCGTTGAAAATGATTATTCGCTGATGATTACCCTTGATTGCGGAATAAAAGCGGTTGAGAAAGTAGATTATGCCAACCAAAAAGGATTGGATATTATTATTGGAGACCATCACAGGCCGGGAGATGTTATCCCGGCGGCCGTAGCTGTTCTGGATGCTAAACAACCTGATTGCCCTTACCCTTTTAAAGAATTATCTGGTTGCGGTGTCGGTTTTAAGTTGGTTCAGGCCATTGCCGAAAAAAAAGGAATTGATCAAAAAAGTGCTTTCGCTTTTCTCGATTTAGTTGCCATCAGCATTGCCGCCGATATTGTGCCTATCTCAGGTGAAAACAGAATTCTGGCCTACTTTGGCTTAAAGCAGATGAATAAAAACCCGCGTGTCGGCATACAATCGTTGCTTAAATCGGCCGGTGTAGATGAACAAAATGGATTTAAAACGGAGGATTTTTTCGATAGGGAAATTACCATCAGTGATATTGTATTTTTACTCGGACCGCGTATTAATGCCGCCGGGCGAATTGAAAGCGCCACCGATTCGGTTAAATTGCTTATAAGCAACAATATAACCTATGCCGAAAAGCTGGGAAAACAGATTAACGAACTCAATACTACCCGACGAGACCTCGACAGTAACATTACCCACGAGGCTGTTGAAATTCTCAATACCGATATCATCAAAAACCAGAAGAAAACCACTGTTGTTTACCGCGAACACTGGCACAAAGGCGTTATTGGCATCGTAGCCTCACGATTGATTGAATCCTATTACCGGCCCACCATTGTGCTCACCCGATCGGAAGGGTTAATCACGGGATCGGCACGGTCGATAAAAAACTTTGATATTTACGACGCCATCGACTCATGCAGCCATTTGCTCGAACATTTCGGAGGACATACCTATGCCGCAGGCCTGGCTTTAAAACCCGAAAACCTTGATGAGTTTATCAAATGTTTTGAAAATTATGCCTGTAATATACTTACAGAAGAAATGCTTATTCCTGAAATAGAAATAGATACCGAATTGTTTATCGGTGATATCAGTTCTAAATTTTTTCGCATTCTAAAACAATTTGCTCCGTTCGGTCCTGGTAATATGGCTCCTGTTTTTGTTACCAAAAATGTTATCGATACAGGTTATGCCAAATTGGTTGGGAAAGGTGATGTAAAACACCTGAAACTTTCTGTAGTTCACCCCGACCGAACTGGTAACCCGATACCAGCCATTGCTTTTGGCATGGGTGGGTATTTCGATCAGGTGCAAAAAGGAAAACCTTTTAGCATTTGCTATCACATCGACGAAAACACCTGGTTAGGCAATACAACCCTGCAATTGCGCATTTTGGACATGAAATTCGATGAATAGCAGTCCGGCTTAAATCAAATTTTTAATCTTTATGGCCAACACGATCAAAATAATCCCAATGATTATGGCCAGTATGCCTGTTAATACAACCACAATGGAGGCTGAGGTAAAGGGATTAAAAAACAGCAATACGCCAAAGGCTAATGTAATAAGGCCGTTTATCAACAACATTTTTTTGTTGCCTGGCGACTGAACACTTGACATAACAACCAACTGCCCAATGCCTAAAATAATAGCCCAAACACCAAAAACAATGATAAAAATCTGTATTGACTCCTTTGTAAAAAAGGCCAATACAGCACCTATACCAATGGTAATAACCGAGCTGATTAAATCGTTGCCATACTGAACACCACTTTTCATGTTGGTATAAACACCGATAATCATGGCTATCCCCACAATAAGCATCACAATGCCAAAATACATGATGATTACTTTTAAAGTTTCGAGAGGTGAAAAAATAGCCATCAACCCGAAAAGCAAGGCTATTACGCCATTAAAGGCTAACACCCACCAGTTTGAATTTAGTTTAGACGTCATTTGTTTTATATTTAAGTGGTAAAGTTAAATCAATTAACTGAGTCTACAATAAATCAGTGATACTAATTTCTCTCTTTATACTGCTGATTAAAGCTTTTTTCGGCCAGTTTTGGCATTTCACGCTCTTTGCCCCAACTTTTCTTCATAATCTGGCCTACGATCATGTTTTTAAGTGAGCTTGATGGCAAATCAAGTAATTTCCGGGAAGAAGAAACTTTGGTAAACCATTTCACTCTTCGCGTATTAGAAATGGCCTTAAAACCATTTTTTATTGCATAATTCCTGTTATAAATCAACATGTTATGCAATGGAATGATTACCGGACAGACCGTATCGCATTTACCGCATAATGAAGAAGCAAAGCTTAAATGACTGTACTCATCAAAACCGAGTAAAAATGGAGTGAGCACCGCACCAATTGGTCCTTGATAGGTAGTTCCGTAAGCTTTTCCCCCAATCAATTTATAAACAGGACAGGCGTTCAAACAGGCTCCACACTTAATACAACTCAATGCCTGACGTTGCTTTTCCTGAGCCAAAATATTTGTTCTTCCGTTATCAATGAGTATCAATATCACTTCTTCCGGACCACCAAATTCACCCTCTTTTCTCGGACCAGTAATAATACTGTTGTAGGCAGTAACCGATTGACCTGTTCCGTGTGAAGCCAGAAGTGGCCAAAAGACATCCAGATTTTCAAGTGATGGTATCAATTTATCTATTCCGGCAATTACCAGATGTGTTTTGGGGACAGACATCGTTAATAAGCCGTTTCCTTCATTTTCGGTTATGGCAACGCCACCCATATCGCTGATTAAAAAATTAGCGCCTGTGATGCCCATTTGCGCCTCGGCAAATTTTGGACGCAAATGATTTCGCGTAAATTGCGTAATCTCCTCAGGCGTAAAATTTTCAGGAGCAGAAAGTTTTTCAGCGTAGAGCGTCGAAACATCCTTCTTTGAAAAATGCATGGCCGGGGTTACTATATGAAAAGTTTTATCTCCGGCCAATTGAACAATAAACTCACCCAAATCAGTTTCGCAAACATCAATCCCTTTGTTAATAAGAAACTCGTTTAGATGAATTTCTTCGGTAATCATTGATTTTGATTTAACTACCTTTGAAACCCCACGCTTTTTAATCATTTTAGCAATCTCGTCTCTGGCTTCTTCTGCATCGCGTGCCCAAATTATTTTGCCTCCGTTAGACGTAAAATTGTCTTCAAACTCTATCAAATATCTATCAAGTTCGTTCAGTGCTTTGTTTTTCAAATAGCCTGCCCTCTGTCGTGCAACAGTTAATTTTGAATATCTGGAGAGTCCGGTAGCAAACGATTCTTCATACTTATCAATAGCATAAGCTACCTTTTCACGTTGTGATAAATCGGCCACCGATTCGGCAGTTCGCATAACGAACTCTTTAAACTTTTGGTTGCTTCCCACTTTTAAGGCAATTAAATTAATTTATTAATTTTTTCGACACGTTGCGAATGTCTTCCTCCCTCAAAATCAGTAGATAAGAAAACTTTTGCAATAGATAAAGCCTCTTCGAGCGAAATAAAACGTCCGGGCAAAGACAACACGTTGGCGTTATTATGTTGTCGGGTCAATCTGGCTTGTTCAACATTCCAACATAAACCTGCCCGTACATTAGCATATTTATTCGCAGTGATTTGTGCCCCATTTCCACTTCCACACAAAATAATAGCTCTGTCAAACTCACCTTTGTTTACAGCACTGGCCACCGGATGTATCATATCAGGGTAATCTACGCTTTCTTCCGAAAAGGTTCCAAAATCCTTGATGCTATATCCTTCTTTTTCGAGTTGCTCCTTTAAGTACGATTTCATGGCAAAACCACCATGATCGGATGCCATTGCGATTACATTCTTTAGTTTAGTCATTGTTGATAAATTATTCGACAAATTTATACAATTTTCAGGGTCTAAAATTAAACAAGCTGAATGTCATGATCTTTGTTTTTTATTAAAATAATTATTGTTGCTCTAAACTCTTTGTTATCAAAAATATACTTCTTATCATACAATAATTGTTAATATCTGTTTACTTTTGTTCATAATTATTGAATAAGACGGAGGTTACTAACAAGTCATTTTCCCGGACGACACGATGCAGCCTTTTGTCTATAATTTTTGAAAAGTTTTTACATAAAATGAACAATTTTAATGATGAATTTAATATATAAAATTATACTCAGAGTTAAAAATTGTGAGATTGTTAATTAAGTTATAAACTATTAATATATAAGTATATAAAAAGTAATAAACTGTTGATAAAGGGTTGCTAAAAATTGGTTTTTCACATATCCAAATGTTTTGCCATAATTTAATCAAACATGTTAACAGCGCTATATTAATAAACATTTTTTAAATTATAAAAATATAATAATAAAGATAATTGTTAATTGAAAAATATGAATTACAAAGAAGAAATTTTAAAACTTAAAAAAGCAAAAAACGCTTTACTGCTGGCTCATTTTTATCAGGTTCCGGAAATACAGGATTTGGCTGATTATGTTGGTGACAGTTTAGGATTAGCACAAAAAGCTTCCGAAACCGATGCGAGCATGATTGTTTTTGCCGGTGTTCACTTTATGGCCGAAACAGCTAAAATGCTCAATCCCAATATTCCTGTTGTATTGCCTGATTTGGATGCGGGTTGTTCATTGGCTGATTCATGCCCTTACGATGACTTCAAAAAGTTTAAAGAACGCTATCCTGATCATTTGGTAATCAGTTATATAAATACTACCGCAGCAATAAAAACACTAACTGATCTGGTTTGTACCTCAGGAAATGCA
Organism: Bacteroidales bacterium UBA6244; assembly: GCA_002440885.1. GTDB lineage: Bacteria > Bacteroidota > Bacteroidia > Bacteroidales > F082 > UBA6244. Next base: position 36,828 of record DJVY01000059.1, on the reverse strand, counting down.
GTACAAATTGTGGAATCATTTCCCAAAAATCAAAAAATAATTTTTGCACCTGACAAAAACCTGGGAGATTATATTAACAAAATCACAGGCCGGCAAATGGTGTTGTGGAATGGTACTTGCGAAGTACACGATATTCTTAGTACTGAAGCCATTATAAAAATGCAGGAAGCTCATCCTGAGGCAAAAGTGATAGCTCATCCTGAGTGCAGCGCTCCGGTTTTGGCTTTGGCAGCTTATGTGGGATCTACCACCGGCATGATAAAATTCACCCAAACTGATGAGGCGCAAAAGTATATTGTGGCTACCGAATCGGGTATATTGCATCAAATGCAGAAATTGTCGCCAAACAAGGAATTCTTGATTGTACCCAGCGATAGTACCTGCTCGTGCAACGACTGTCCTTACATGAAAATGAATACGTTAGAAAAATTGTATTTAGCTTTGAAAAATGAAAAGCCTGCTATATCTTTAGACGCTGAAACGATAGAGTTGGCCAAAAAGCCGATCATACGTATGTTGGAGATTTCTAAAAGATTGAAAATTATATAATTAAGTAGAATATGGTAAAGAATTTTTTCATGTTAGCAACTGCCTTTATCCTACTGTTGGTATTGGATTCTTGTTCTAATAAAGTATTATATACGCGGGAAATACGAAACAACCTGATCGAAAATCAGCTGAAGGAATTTGAAGTACAGTATTATAATTCTGGAAAAATTGTTTTAAAACGTAATCTTACCTATGCCGAAACTCAAATAGCACGGGGTCAAATCAAGCTTGAAAATGGTCAATACATCGAAGAAATTGTAATTAAGAAAAATACACCCGGTGTGGCCATCGATCAGGGGAAAGATTACTTGAATGTTTCGTTTGAATCAGGTGAAAACAGGCATCTGGTTTTTAAATGCAATCCTGATGGATATTATCAATTATCAGCCCTCAGCTGGAAGGATAAATATGGAAAAGTTAATTATGATACCACAGTTTATTACATGAATGCTGCCTCAGGAAAAGCCTTGCTGAAAGTTGAAAAAGATTATGTAAGCAAATATCAGAAGCAAAAACGCGTTTTAAAAGGCAGAACAGTTTCATCGGGCTATGAATAAAAAACTAATTCTATTTTTCATTTTATCGCCTGTTTTTATGTTTCCTTTAATGGCTCAGCAAACAGGAGATGAGCAATCCGGTTATAGAATTTTTTATTCTCCCGATAGCGTTATGGTGAGTGAAGGCCTCCTGCGTGATGGAAAGCCTGATGGATATTGGAAAAACTACTATGCCGATGGCACAATCAAATCGGAGGGAAACAGACTTAATTTTTTACTCGATAGTTTGTGGCGCTTTTATAATGAAAAAGGAGAGTTAATACTTGAAATAACCTATGTTGAAGGAAAAAAGAACGGATTCAGAACTACTTACCAGGGAAGTGAAATAACGCGAGAGAATTTTGTTAACGATATAAAACAAGGCTATTCCTTCGTTTTGTATCCTGATAAAAAAGTAAAAATGAAAGTTCCCTTTGTGAATGGGTTGGAAGAGGGTATGGCCAAAACCTATGACGAGCAGGGAAATATTACCGAACTGGTTGAATACAAAAAGGGATATGTAGTGGCTCGTGAGCGAATAAATCGCTTGAATGCCAATGAGAAGAGGCAGGGAAAATGGAAGTGGTTTTTTGAAGATGAATGCACCGTTCAGCTTGAAGGAAATTATAAAAATGGACTGAAAGACGGCTATTGGAAAGAATACGACCGGGATGGCAATCTATTAACAGCCACCAAATATGTTGATGGAGAGAAGCAGGAAATGGCTGAAGAGTTAGTTCAATTGGATATAAAAACAGATTATTATCCTGATGGAAAGGTAAAAATTGTGGCTACATACAACAAAGATGGTCTTCCAGAGGGAGTGCGTAGAGAGTATAATGCTGATGGCGACGTAGAAAAGTCATTTATATTCAGAAAGGGTAAAATTGTAGCGGAGGGGATTTTTACGGATGCCGGCCTACGGCAGGGATTGTGGAAAGAATTTTATCCTGATGGAAGGCTGAAAGCTACTGGCTTGTACACGGATGACAAAAGACAGGGAAGTTGGAAGTTTTATTATGTAAATGGTCAGTTGGAACAAACGGGTAAATATATTAACGGAAACCCCGACAGCACCTGGAAATGGTTCTATTTAAATGGCAACTTGCTGAGAGAAGAAAACTTTTATAATGCATTGCCTGATGGAAATTATACTGAATACGACCTGAATGGAAAAATAATTTCGTCTGGTGAATACATTGATGGAAAAAAGGAAGGCTTCTGGATTCATGAAACAGGCGGTTTCAGAGAAGAGGGAGATTACAGCGAAGATCTTCGCACGGGGTTATGGAAATCGTTTTACCCTGATGGTGAACCTGCTTTTGAAGGAAAATTTGTGGATGATCTTCCCAATGGAGAACATCGTTGGTGGTGGCCAAATGGACAGATGAAGGAAGAAAGTGTTTTTGTAATGGGTCGGAAAAGTGGCGAAACAAAAAAGTATACAAGCGATGGACTTCTGCTAATTTCGATTGAATATAAAGCCGGAAAAGAGGTTAAATACGATGGAATTGAGGCGGATATAGATAATTCTGACGATTAAAGAATAATTCTAAATAGGCTATCCTTGTTTGGACGATGATCAATATTTATATCTTCGCCATCAGAAATATTACACTTTGGAACATCATTTAAAACTACTTTGACATGAAAAAACTTATTTATGGTCTGGCCTTTATGTTAGTTACACTCGCAGCTTGCGAAAACGCTCAGGTTAAAACTGAAGCTACTTCACAAGAAGCTGTTGTTGAAGAAATTGTTGTGGTTGCTATACCTGATTTTGACTCACTTGCAGAGCAATACATTGGAAAACAAATTCAATTGGTTGGTACTGTTGATCATATTTGTAAACACGGCGGTCAGCGTGCTTTTTTGGTTAGCACTGAATCAGAAGCCCGCATAAAAATTACTCCGGATGATCACATTGCTGCTTTCAACACCAACCTGGAAGGAAACCAGGTAATCATTACCGGTGTCGTAGAAGAGCAACGTATCGACGAAGCTTACATCATGGATTGGGAACAAGAAGTTAAATCAGGTGTTGTACCTCAGGATGACAAAGGAGAAGGATCACATTTAGGTGGCCAGCTCGAAAAGGGTGGAGAAGGTGCTGACATCAGTGAAGAAATGCAAAAAATAGAAAATTTGCGCCAGTCGCTGAAAGATTCAGGAAAAGCGTATTTGTCTTTTTTCTCAGTACTGTGTACATCAATTGAGGTTGTTGATCAACCGGCTGAAAATTAGACAATATCAAGGTATTCTTACAAGGTTTATTTATGAATTTTAAATGGAGGAAGTGGAATCGGGTGGTTCACCGCGATTTTGGATATCTGTTTTTTGGCATGACGCTTATTTACGCCATTTCTGGAATTGCCATCAACCACATAAAAGACTGGAATCCTAATTATGTAGTTACCGCGGAAGAAATTCAGGTTGAAACCATCAATTCAAAACCTGATAAAACCATCATTCTTTCGTGGCTCGACGATATAGGCGAGTCAGATGCTTATAAAAGCCATTATTTCCCTGATGAAACATTTCTGAAAGTTTTTATCGATGGGGGAACGGTTTATTTTAACCTGGAAACAGGTGAGGGGCTCATTGAAAAAACTACCCGCCGACCTCTTTTCAGAGAGGTTAACTATTTGCATTACAATCCGATAAAATACTGGACATGGTTCTCTGATATTTATGCCGGCGGCCTAATTGTTCTTGCCCTTTCCGGACTTTTTATTCCCAGAGGCGAAACCGGGATTACAGGTCGTGGGGCGTGGATGGCCATTCTAGGAATACTGATTCCATTGGTTTATTTATTTATCTATTTTTACTAGGTTATGTATGAGTATATTGTAATAATTACCTTTCTGTTGTGGTATATTTTCTCGCTTGTGGTTTCAGAGAACCTGGGTAAGAAGAAAAAAATAGGCGTACAATGGTCGTTTTTTATTTCTATGATGTTTACTCCCCTTGTGGGTTATCTGGTTACCCTTGCTAGTCCGAAGTCCTTAAAAGTCGTGAAATAGCCCCGCAGCTATGCCGTCAGCAAATAGCTTGCCGGCATGGGTTAATTTATAGATGCTTTTTACTTGCTGAATCTGATTTTTCCGGATGTACTGTTCTACTTTTTCGGTAAAAAACCGGGCGTATTTCTCTCCAAAAACATTGTAAATATGCTCAGTATCACAACCCCATGAGGTACGCAGGCTCGTCATTACGTATTCGTTGTATTGTTGCTCAGTTGTAAGTTGTTCTTTTTCCAGCACGATTTGGTCAATAATTTGCGCCTCGCAATATTGTTTCATGCTTTTTACATTCCACTGGCGGGTTTTTCCATTAAACGAGTGTGCCGAAGGACCAACTCCAACGTAATGACCTCCAAGCCAATAAATGCTGTTATGTTTTGAATAATAGCCGGGTAAGGCAAAATTGGATATTTCATAATGGATAAACCCTTTTTTTTCTGTTTGTTCAAGTAGGATTTCAAAATGATCAACGGTTTGATCTTCAAGAGTTGGGGCAATTTTTTGTTTATCAATTAACACCTGAAGATTGGTTTTTGGTTCTACCGTTAAAGCATACGAAGAGAGATGCGGCAGGCCGAAGTCGAAAAAGGTTTGTAAATTGGTTTTCCATTTTTCGTTTGTAAGGGTTGGAATACCGTAAATTAAATCGATGGTCAGGTTGTTAAACCCAAGTTTTAGTGCTTCGTAAATAGCATTTCGGGCATGTTTTCCATTATGAATGCGGTTAAGATATGCCAGATCGTCATCATAAAATGATTGTACACCTAAACTAAACCTGTTAATCGGGGTTTCATTTTTTATCTGTCGAAGATAGTCGGAAGAAAGATCATCAGGATTTGCTTCCAGCGTAATCTCGACATCTGAATTTACATTATAATTTAAAGAAACGGTATCGATGAGGCTGATTATTTCGTTCGTTGAAAGCATCGACGGTGTACCTCCGCCAAAATAGATGGTGTTGACTTGTTGATTTTCGAGGTAGTTTTTCTGTAGTTCCAATTCATGCTTTAATGCCGAAATAAACTGTTTTCGGTATCTTTGTGAAATCACCGTGTAGAAGTTACAGTAATGACACTTTTGGCGGCAAAACGGAATATGAATATAGAGACCCGCCATAGGATGGAATATATTGGATAGATATTGAGATATTTATAAATTAGAATCAGATAAACTTATCAAGTGTCTCTTCTCCGGACTTGTTTTGATTAGAAGAATCATTATCCGAAATCAGTTGCTTCAATTCCTTTGGTTTTAGTTCACCCGGACGATAGTTGAGGTAGAGATATACCTCATCCTTGGTGTAAACCAAATCACCATTTTCGTCAGAAAAGCTAAATTCAAAAATACCTGATGGGATTTCCAGATCAGGGTAATGCTTCATTAACTGACTGATAATAATTTTCTTTTGATTTTCGTTCAAAATGGCTTCTGTAGTTACTTTTGTGGAAGCCAGAATAAAGATGTTTTTATAGAAATGTACCTGAAGGAGTAATTTAAAAACATCTGCATTTTTTCTAAAAAAGAAAACCTGATGTCCGGGCATTTCCGGTTCATGGTCAAGAATAAATGATACATCACCCATGATCTTTTCAAGGGTGTCCGGTGTAATTTTGTTTAACGCTTTACCCTGAAATTGAACAGGATGACTTGTTTTAAACCCTCCGGTTTCAGCATATATTTTTTTTATATCCCCATAGTTTTGAATAAGATTTTCCCTGTAATAGAAGGATGAATTCTTTGTCGGGGGTTTCTTTTTTGATTTACCGAAGAATGAAAACATATCTGTTGTATTTTATTTCGATTAATTTTTTTTGAATTTGTTTGCCAAAGGTAAGAAGTATTTGCAATTACTGCACATGAGTTGGTTTATTCTGTTTCTTGTTATTTCTGACCTCAAAAATATAGGCCGTGAAAACAAACGATGATAAAAGTAGGGTATTGAATATTATTCTGGAAAGAAATTCCCATTCGGTTGTCTGAAGCGAAATAGTGTATAGAATTACCGCCAAAACCGAGTAAAGGATAAGTTTTAAGTATTCATAGTTTATTTTGTAAACCCGTCGACCCCAGATAAAGGAAACCATCATAATGAAGAAATAGCATGCAAAATTAGCCCAGGCTGCTCCCATGTAACCGTATTTCGGGATCAGTATTAAGTTTAATGCGATTGTAATAAGGCTTCCGGCTACGGCAATTAAAGCACCATACAGCGTATTGTTGGTGAGCTTATACCAAACCGAAAGGTTATAAAATACACCCAGAAACAATTTAGCCGCCAGAATGATTGGAACAATGGCCAAACCCGCCCAAAAGGCCGGTCCGATGAAATACTTAAAAAGGTCTAAAAAGAGTAATACCCCAAGAAATATCAACCAACAGAAAAGCACAAAATAGGTGAGTACTTTACTGTAATTTCTTTTTGCATCTTTCTTGCCCGATTCCGCGAAAAAGAATGGTTCAGCGGCATATCTGAACATTTGGATGAAGAGCATCATAATAATGGCTAATTTATAGCTTGCGCTGTAAATTCCGAGTTGGGCATCTGCTGTGGTCGGGTCGGGTAGCAAGTATTTAAGCATGATTTTGTCGGCCACTTCGTTGATCATGGATGTAAGTGAAATTACCAATACCGGCAATCCATAGACCAATAGTTGTTTTAATAAAACCTTGTTAATCCTAGGTTTATATCCTTTTATTTCCGGCAATAAAAGCAGCAAGGTTACCAGACTTCCGAGCATGTTCGCGATAAATACAAAAGCTACCAGATTTGTACTTTGGTAAAAGGGGAGGGTTGAAGTATTTTTCCCGGCCAGGGTGGGTATTACGTACAAAAACAACAAGTTGAGTGCAATGGTAATCAAAACGCTCAATATTCGGATTGTAGCGAACTTTCGTGCTTTGTTTTGGTATCGGAGTTGTGCAAAAGGTATGGCGGCTAGCGCATCCAGCGCAATGATCAGCCCAATGAGTATAATGTATTCTTTATTTGCTGGATAATCAATAACACGTGCTATCGGTTTTACAAAAACAATAATGGAAACGATGAATAGCAACGAGGTGATTAGTATCGAAGTCGATGTTGTATTAAACACCTCCTGTGGGTTGTCGCTTTTTGAAACATACCTGAAATAGGCTGTTTCCATGCCGTAGGTCAGCAGCACGAGTAAAAGAGCTACCCAGCTGTAAAGCACAGTAATTTGACCATATTCCGCCTGATTGAAAACCAGGATGGTATAAAATGGCACCAGCAAATAGTTCAGAAATCGGGGAACCATCGTGCCCAGACCATAAATAGCCGTTTCGCCGGCTAACCGTTTGATTGGATTAGTTGACATTTTCACCCGACAAATGTAGTTATTTGACCTGATTTTATGTTTGTCGGATTTTGATTTAATTATCCTGATTTAACGTTTGATAAGTGGAAACCGGAGAGTAAATGTAGTCCCTTTTCCTGTCATCGAGTGGAATTCAATTTCGCCATTGTTTTCGTTAACTATCGATTTTACAATAGCCAATCCCAGTCCGGTTCCACTTGATTTGGTGGTAAAATAGGGCTTGAAGATATTGGCTTGTACCTGATCACTCATTCCTTTTCCGGTGTCGCTAATTGTTAGAGCAACCTCATTTTCATCGCAACGGCAATCAATTTTAATCAATTTTTCTTTTTGGTTGGTAAACGATTGTACAGCGTTCTTTAAGAGGTTGTTAAGCATTCTGATGATGTCTTTTTCAACAACATTTATCATACAACAAGAATTCGGGAAATTGGTAATAAACTTGATTTCGGTGTGATGTGTGAATAACTCGCTAACTCCTTTCAGCAGTTTTACCAAGTCAACAGGAGCATAGGTTTTATTTTGAAAAGTGGCCATTTCGCTAAACATATCAGCCACATTGTTAAGGGTTTCAATCTGATCGATCAAAGATTGTGTGGTGGTAGCTAATTTCAAATCGAAATCCGGTTGTTTTTCGCGATAGGCTTTTTCAAGGTATTGCACATTAAGTTTCATTGGCGTGAGTGGATTTTTAATTTCGTGTGCCACTTGTCGTGCCATTTCACGCCAGGTTTTTTCGCGTTCTGAATCTTTAATCAGGGTTGCACTTAGTTCCAGCTTCTCCACCATTTTATTGTATTGCTCTATTAAAGTGCCAATTTCATCTTTATTAGGCCAAAATATAGGTTCATTTGGTTTATCTATTTCAATTTCTGACATTTTCAGTTGAAGCAATGATAATGGTCTGGTTATTACTTTTGAAATGATAATTGAAATAATTATGCCCAGAAATCCGAATATAACTGCCAGATTGATAAAGTTGGCCAATAGTATACTAAACGATTTATTGATTTCTGTTTGACGAGCAAAATAGGGCAGGTTGATGATAGCAGCCGGTTGATTTCCTGAAAGATATAACGGAAGATAGGCTGAAAAATAGGGCATTTTCCCAATTTTCTCAATCGTGATAAACGACAATTGGTGATCTATTATCAAGGCTTTATAGGCCTGTGGGTTTACCATGTTTGAAAGCAATCCTTTTTGTTCCATTTCTGGCCTTGAAGTCGCGACAAGCTTGCCGGAAGGCTCGTAAAGGTTAATGTCAGAAAAGAATACCAACGAAAATTTCTTGAGCAATTCCTGGAGCAACAGACTTTCTTCTTGAGTAAACTCTATTCGATCGCCTAACTTATGTTGAAGTTCGATATAAACGGAGTACGTTTTTTCTTCTAACTGCTTTTTTGTGTTTTCACGCGTATTGCTTTGCATAAAAACAAGCGTTACAGTAGCCAGAAGTATCGTGGTAATAATGATGGTGGCGATGGTAAATACCTGCAATTTTGTTTTTAAAGTGATGGAAAAAGGCGAGGTTTTTTTAATGGAAAAATAGATTAAATAGGCTAGTCCGGTTGCAAATAAATAGATTAGAAAGAACATAGAGAACGGAAAAAGCAGCATGCTGACAGATTTTTTCGGAACGCTTACTATAATAGTCTCCTGACCAAATGTAGTTATAGCATAGTGGTGAAACATATTGTAGGAAAAATATCCTTCTTTGAATGCTGTGAAATTGCCTTGTGAAAGTAATATAGGATACTTGAAATCTCCGAATTTATAACCCAGGGTTCCGCCATAATAGCGTGCATATGAGGTGTTAGTCAAACTGTAGGCTTGAAATTGTTTGTCGATTAAAAGTTCAGGATACCCTAATCCTTCGGGAGCATATGATGATACAAATTCGAAGTAAATGGTTTTTGAGGTAATCTTTCCCGGGATTTTAAATACACCCAAATAATAGATGTTTTCTGTTGGGGTGTTGATTAAGTATAGCGTGGAGTCATTGATTTCTTTGCCTGAGAATTTAATAAGCTCTCTGAAGTAGGCATGGCAGCCAATAAGGTCTTCTTCGCCCGGAATATCCAGAAAATCAGTTGAATCACAAATCGTTATTTGAATGTCATTTACTTTGAAGGCCGAATCTAGGTATCTGTGCTGGATGTATTGTATTGTTTCGTTGAGGTTTTCCTGATCGTAGATGCTATCAGAGTCTAAGAGCATTTTGTCTTGCGAAAGTTTGGTAAGTAGTTTATTGAAATTATGCTCGAGTAACGGTTCGCGTTTTTGTGAAAGCATTATAGCCGTAAACTTTTGCATCTCTTTTTCTTTGTAATTGATTGCCATTTGGTTTAGTAACCAACTCAGCGACGACAAAATAAAAAGGAGTATTATTGTTTGAGTGATGCCTGATCTGTTTATTGAGTTGATGGAAGAAAGCGCGAAAATGAGTGTAGTTACTGTGAAGCCGAGCAATACAAAAAATGTACCCGTAATAATAAGGTGCAACAAGCAAAGACTACCAACTATGGCAACGGAGGTTATTGTAAAAGCCTTGCTGAGATGGTGCACTTTGATGTCGAAGAAAATGGATAGCGATACAAAAAGTCCGCACGAAAACAAGAAAAGATAAGAATATAATGGCCAGGAAGAAGGCAGCTCAAGTAGGTTAAAAGGACTTATACTAATGTTATTGTTTAAGAAAATTTCATAGGTCAGATGTGCGCCCAGCGCGAAATAGACCACAATGAATACAAAAAGAATCGTTTTGGAGTAGCCTGGTGAGATAGTCGACCCTTTTGAACGGATGACTTTTTTAAGAACTACCCAAGCCAGAAATAGAATAAAGGTATTTGTGATAATGTTTAAAAGTGTATCCGAAGCAAATGTTTCTGAAAAAGGATGCTTTAAGACGGGAATCAGGAGTATGGATTGTGTTATGTTGAAGTATTGATCAATAATTCGAATAAGAAATAGGGAAGCAAGAAAGAGTAAAAACCTGTTTTTTGGTAGTTTCTCCAGAGCAAAATTGAAAAGGATGGCTTTCGACAAAAAGAACACCAACAAAGTATAGGCTAACAAGTGAAGAAGGAGAAAAATGGCTTGGGTATTTTCCGATACAATAAATGCGGAGGAAGGTATGAAAAATAAATCGTAAATTTTGTTTTTGGACAATCGTATGGCACTTGATAAACCCTGACTCTTTTGCTCTGTTGTTGTAAATGTTCCTGCGATATGTTCTACTGAAGTCTGTTCATTTAACAGCAAGTCATTTCTAACCTTGTAGTGATTTGACAGAAGAGAAAAAGTATAAATTTTCAGACTGTCGGTGATATTTAAGTGGACAAGGTAAAATCCGTTGTTAAGTTGGACAATCGTATCTCCCTGAGAATTCGATATTGGAGGAAATCCCAGTGAGGTGTGTTGAATATTCCAGTATTGCCAAACAGAATCTTTTGAAATAGCACTAAAAACCTCTGAATTTTGCGCTATTTCATTTAGTGCTCCCCATGAAATATGACCCTCCCTATCTATGCTATTTTCTATTTCCTTTGAAGTCAAAACAAGCTTATCAAATTGAATATCAATAAAATATGACAAACTTTCTTGGATATCTGATTTGTTTTTGGATTCAAGTATTGACTTTCCGAAAACCAGAAGAACAGCCTCAATAAGTAGTGCCAGTAGCAGGTACAATATGGAAGTGTAAAATCTGGATTTGCGGGATTTTTGCATTGGATTATGATTTAGATTTTTTTAGAACGTAAATCATACTCGAGAAATTATTGCTATTCGATGCAATCCGATTTGATTTGAAGCCGTTAATGGCAGCATTTAAAAATGGAATTTTGTTCTTTAAATACTTTTCGCTTAAAAGGCTTACGTAGTAGGCGTCCATCTTCATAGGAATGGATTTCACCAAATCGAGTTTATGTAATCGGGCAAGTTTAGAAATCGCAGTGGGAGAAAAATGGTGCAAGTGTCTTGGAACATCAAGTCCGGCCCAAAACCCACCATATTTTTTTGCATCAGGTGAATCGATGTTCGGAAGAGCCAATAGGATTGTGCCATCAGGTTTAGTAAGTTTTTTAATTTGGTTTATTCTTTCGTTGAAATCGGGAACATGTTCCAAGACATGCCAAAGTGTGATGGTGTCATAAAATTCGTTCGGAAGCTGTGTTAGCTTTTCTTCTGGATAGACTGTCAGGTTGTAGGCTTCCATTGCAAATTGACGAGCTTTCTGGTTTGGTTCCACACCAGTCACCGACCAATTTCTACTCTGGCAATAATTTAGAAATTCTCCTGTGCCACATCCGATATCGAGCAGTTCCCCTGGATCTGAATAAGTACTTATTATCACTTCTTTTCTTCTTAAGTTAATCGCACGGAGTAATTGATATAGTTTATTTAGAAGCCCCTTTTCCGAAGCTGTATGTGAGAGGTAATCATTCGAGTTGTAATATTTCTCTAGTTGGTTTATTGGTGGTATAGGATGGGTAAAAGCATAATTGCAATCCACGCAACGGTATATCGAAAACGGTTCCTGCGTGAGGAAATAGTCTTTTGTTTCAAAGAGTAATTCAACATTATTCGATTTGCATAAAACACAGTTCATTTCTGATGTCATTTGTAATTGTTTCACGTGGAACAAAAATATTTATCGGCCTAAGAAGACAAGCAGTACATTTATATCTGATGGAGAAACACCACTAATACGTGAGGCTTGCCCTAAAGTACTTGGTCGTATTCTGGAAAGCTTTTGCCTGGCCTCTGTTGATAGCGACTTAAGGGAATTGTAATCAAAATGATCGTGGATGGTTATACCTTCTAACTTTAGAAACTTTTCAGCTAATTCAGATTCTTTACGAATGTATCCTTCGTATTTAACGTGAATTTCTACTGCTTCGAGCTCCTCTCTGTTTAAGTTTAAACGATCCGATTCATTGCGGATGTCGTGTACGGCCGCTATCATATCTGTGATGCTTATTTGAGGACGCAATAAAACATCAGCTGACTTGATTTTTTGCTTTAACGGTGATGATTCTTTTTCAACGAGCATCGTGTTTATATCGCTTGGAGCGACACTGTAGGACCGTAAAAACGAAACAAAATTGTAAATGCGATCATATTTATCAATAACTTGAGCGTATCGTTCTTTAGAGATTAAACCTAGCTCATAACCCTTTGCTGAGAGGCGTATATCTGCGTTGTCTTGTCGCAGTAATGTACGGTATTCTGCCCTTGAAGTAAATAGGCGGTAGGGTTCATCCACACCTTTTGTTATTAGATCATCGATAAGAACCCCAATATATGCTTCCTGTCGTTTTAATACAAATGGTTCAAGATTGTTAATTTTTAGGTGCGCATTAATTCCTGCCATTATTCCCTGTGCCGCTGCTTCCTCGTAACCGGTTGTGCCATTAATTTGCCCGGCAAAATATAAATTCTCGACTACTTTAGTCTCCAACGTGTAATGGAGTTGTGTTGGCGGAAAATAGTCGTATTCAATTGCATATCCGGGAGTAAAAATTTTTGCATTTTCAAAGCCAGGAATTTTTCTCAGCGCCTGTAATTGAATGTGATCTTCTAAGGAGGATGAAAAACCATTAACATAATATTCAACTGTGTCCCATCCTTCAGGCTCCACAAACAATTGATGTCTGGTTTTATCGCTAAACCTTTCGATTTTATCTTCTATTGATGGGCAGTATCGTGGACCAGTACCTTCAATTCTGCCTGCAAACATAGGTGAATCGCCGAAGCCTAACCGCAATATATCGTGAACAACTGGTGATGTATAGGTGATATAGCAACTGCGCTGCTTTTGCAAAGGGAGCGTATTTGTGTAACTAAACTTCTGTGGGTTTTCATCGCCTTTTTGTTCTTCCATTTTGCAAAAATCAATGGTTCTGCCATCCACTCTAACGGGTGTTCCTGTTTTTAATCGGGCTGACTCGAACCCGAGTGAACGCAGCTGTTCTGTTATTCCAAATGAAGGACTATCGCCAATACGGCCTCCACCAAATTGTTTTTTACCAATATGGATTTTGCCATTTAAAAAGGTTCCCGCAGTTAGAATAACCGTTTTGCCATATATGGTTTGTAGCATTCCTGTTTTTACACCGATGACTTTGTTTTTTTCAAATACCAATTCGACCACGGTATCTTGCCAGAAATCCAGGTTTGGAGTTTGTTCTAAAAGTTTTCTCCATTCTACCGAAAACAGCACACGATCGCTTTGAGCACGCGGACTCCACATGGCCGGGCCTTTTGATTTATTTAGCATGCGAAATTGGATCATGCTTCTATCGGTAACAATTCCGGAATAGCCACCAAGGGCATCAATTTCGCGCACAATTTGGCCTTTGGCCACGCCTCCCATCGCAGGATTGCAAGACATTTGGGCTATCCGCTGAAGGCTCATAGTGATAAGCAGGGTCTTTGAGCCCAGATTGGCTGCCGCCGCCGCCGCTTCCGAGCCGGAATGACCCGCCCCAACAACGATTACATCATACTTTTCAAACATTGAATTTTGTTTCACGTGGAACAATTATGTTAAGGCCGCAAATTTAAGTAATAATCCTCTTTGCCTCTCATTTCAATTATGTCGTCGTGCGCATGGTCATCGTAACCAATTAAATGAAGAATTCCATGGATGCAAACACGACAAAACTCATCAAAAAGATCCACCTGGTGCATGATTGCATTTTCTATTACACGGCTTAAACTAACGTAAATTTCTCCTGAAATTATTTCGGGATGATTGGCGTTTGAAAAGGTTATTATATCGGTATAAAAATCGTGTTGAAGAAAGTCCAGGTTGATTTGTAATAAATACTCGTCATCACAAATAACATAGGTTATGTCACCAGGCTTTCTTCCTTCATGATGTATGGATTCCTGCAACCATTTTTTGATTTGTAATTCCTGTATTTTGGAAAAAGGATTGTCTAAAAGAAAATTAATGGAAATCATTGCTTAGTTTCACTTTTTCTGTTGTTAGCCTGTTTAAATATGACTTTAACAAGCCCGACCTTTCAAGGTATATGCTATTGTGGATGGCGCCAATATCAAAAGAAACTTGTAGCGTATTGTCCAGTGTCTTGTCGATATTGTCTGAAAGACTTTGAATAAGAAAAACTGAACCGCTAAACAAAGTGTCATGGGTTTCACTAAGTGAAGAATTCGTAGATAATAGTTCGATTATACTCTCCTTAACACCCCAAAAAGCAACAGAAAGAACCTGAAAATCAGTGTGGTAATCACAAAACAGGGTGAAATCTTTATCCATTGATTTTACCAGATTGAATACTTCTCCAACCGTAATGAGTATATTCCCGAAATAGGTTTCGTTTATAAAGAGCTTGTCGCAGATTGACTCTACAAATTCTTCAATTTGATGCATCGAACTGCTGCAATTCAAGATCAATTTATCACTTTCGTTGGTTCTCATTTTTATCATTTTCTAGCTTAAACAAATACTTTTTATACAAATCGAGATAATAGGGCGACACTTCAATTGGCACAGTGATGAGTATTTCTTCCTGACCTGTCTCATCTGCTTTATACTTTAATTTTTCGTTAAGGTTTCTGTTTTTACTGTTTTTTCCTTCAGTAGATTCTCTTTCTTTTTCTTTCTCTCTTTCTTGCAGTGCTTTCTTCGACATGAGAAGTCTGGTTTCAATTTCTCTCTGACGCTCCAGTGTTTCTTGTCGGAATTGACGGCGTATTAAATCCTCTTCGGTTTTTTGCATTTCCTCGGCTACTTTATTTAGTCCGTTATCTCCCTGACCCTCAGCTTCTAATTGGTCAATCAGTTCCTGCATCTGTCGCCTTATTTCGCCCTGCATGGCCGCCATTCTGGCCAGCTCCTGGCTATTTCCATTTACTCCACCACTTCCCGTTTCGCCTTCTTTTTTGCCATTCTTTTTCATTCTTTCGCCCAACTTCTTTTGCGCGTTCATGATATCCTCCAGCGATGGTTTTCCGCCCGCTCCCGGGTTTTGACAGCTCCCTTTGCCACTTTTTTGTCCGGCCATTTGCATGGCTGCTTTCATCTTTTTCAACGATTCGGCAAGCATTAGCGACAAATTATTCGTGGAAGTCATGGCATATTGCTGAAAGCCGAGAGCTTCTCCAATACGTCGTTCTTCTATGCTTTTAAGTGCGCGCTCCATGTTACTGTTGATTTTTGCTGACTCATCGATAATAAAGGGTTGAATAAAAATTTGTCGTTTACTTAACGCGATGAGCGAGTCGTTTACTACGATAAAATTCGTTTGTAGCAATTTTAAAACCTCAATATTGTCAATGAAAAGCGGATCGTTGGTGGATGTATTTTTCATCCGATCCATAAGGTCTTCTTGTTTGAAACTCATATCGATCAAGTTATCGAGAAGTGTTCGAACCTGCTCGGCATCTTCACCCATTTGTTCAGCCTTGGCTCCTTCAAAGTTCATTTTCATTTGTTCACCAAGCTCTTTCATCTTTTCACCGGCTTGTTTTTGGTGTTCACCAGCCTTTTTCTCTTTGCTTTTTTCGAGGTTTTCCTCGGCTTTCTGCATTTCTTCCTGAATCGATTTTTCGGCAAGGGTATCACTTTTTACATTAAAAGGCTCTTCCAGTTGCTGATCAAGTGAATCAATCTCTTTAAATTGCTCTTGTATTTCTGAAAACGACTTTTCAATCTCTTTTTGGTTCTCTAACGACTGATCTTTATCAAGTTCTTTTTTGGTTGTTTTTTCCGAAAGATTTAGTTGCTTTTCGGCCAATTCCATAAGCTTATTTAACGCCTCTTCCATTTTCTTTTCTACCTCATATTGCTTATACAATTCCAGGTTTTGCTCCAGATTTTCTTTCAGTTCTTCACTGTTTTTCTTCATTTCTTTAAGCAACTCTTCCATTTTCTTTTTGTCCATGTTTTTAAGTTGCTCCTCAAGCTTTTTCAGCTCGTTTTCTAAATCCGATTTTAGCAATTCATCAAACAGTTCCTTTAACTGATCGAGCTTTTGTTCCAGTTCAGGATCTGTTTTCTTATTTATTAGCGATTCAATCTCTTCAATTTCACGGTTGATCTCCTGAATTTCCCTCAACTGGTTTTTAATGTCGAGTTCTTTTTCAAGCAATTCAGTCATTTTATTTTTATCTATCCAGTTAAGGTCTTTTTTCTCGAACAAGCTCATTGTTGTTTCTTCAATTTGCCTGGTGAGCTTCTCTATTTCATTCATCGACTCGCTCAGCTTCTTTTTCAGGTCTTCTGATTGATCGTCTGAGATTTTTTGTAACTCTTCTGCATCAGGAAGTTGCAAGTAAAAAACTGAGGTGCGTGTTTTTTTGTATCCATGTAAGGCATCGTTGTCGCGCACCTCGAAATAGTACGAAATATTGTCCCCCGGTTTAAAACCTGCTTCCTGAGCAAGAAATAGATAATCAAATGACTGATTGGTAATTTCTTTTTGAATGTCCAATTTTATTTCTTGCCAATCAGGCATCGGGATGCTGTCTTTACGGTATTTGAGCTGCAAACCGTTAAACCCGTAATCATCCGAAATTTCCCCAAAAAAATTCCTTAAACCGTAATCCCCATTGTCTGCATATTCCTTTACTTCTATTTTTGGAAAATCGTCTTTAATCACCCGTACATTAAAAACCAGTGAATCAACACTATTCACAAATTCATTATTGGCCGAGAGAGAATACGTGGAAGACTCCTCTATAGTTTGTTCAAAGTAAAAAGTATTGCTGTTGAGTTTATCAAGATAAATTAGGGTGTCTGCTAACCGAACGGCTATTTGCGAAGCATCTCTGGTAAAAATTTGCCAAACAATCTGTGTGCCTTCCGGAACGATCATGTCTCCGGAGTTCTCAACCATTTCATCTTGCTTTTTTAGATATTTTGGAAAGTGCAGATGTGCCTCAAATCCGAAAATTATGGGTCGGGGAAATACTTTTATTCGATAGGATTTACTTGTGAAATCCGGTGTGTTTAGTGTGAAATAAATGTCTTGATTTACCGTGTTGAAGGTGTATTGATAGAATCCTTTACCTGTTTCTCCCATACGGTAAGAAAACTGACCATCGTTGATGCTAATGTATTCCGGAATGATTGAACCTCTCGCCTCCACTTCAAGTGTGAAATCATTTTTTTGAAGTGTGGATAGTTCTTTGTTGAGAATGTGCAGTTCGTAAGGGAGAGGTCTTTCATATTTCCGATCAAAGTTAATGATACGTTGGGTGGGATTTGTAATGGTTGTTGGACTGTAACCCATTAAAAATAATAGCAATAATAGGGGAGGTAGAAAGTATTTTAGGTATTTGCTGTTTTTTTTGAGGTTAATGGCCTTTTTAAACGGAACAGCAATGAGTTGTCTGGATTTTTGTTCGATTCCGGCTTCAATTAAAGCATAATTGTCATCAGTAACATATGAGTTTAGTTGTAATGTGTTTAGTAACTTATCGCTAACCTCATCGAAATGTTTGCCAATAATGCGGGCAGCTTCTTCTTTTGAAAGCGTTTTGCCCAAATTCATCATTTTTAACAAAGGAATAGCGATATAATAAACCAATATCGATGCACTTGTGAGAAGAAACGAATAAAAAAGAATCTGTCGGATAAGCGTATTGCTCCAGGCTAGAAATTCGATCAGGTTAACAATCAGAAAAAAAGAAATAATAATGGTAAAACCCAATAAAATCCCTTTAAGTACCCTGTTTATGTAGTACTTTAAAATAAATTTCCTGAGATTTATGAGCAATATTTCGTAATTCGATTTCATTGACAACTTTTAATCCGATAATTGTGTCTTGATACTATGGCTCGGCAAAGATAGAAATTCGGTGACTGATTATTTATTTATCTTCGCCGTTTATAGAATGAAACGCTTAAATATATACGTATTTGTTAAATTAATTTGAACAGCATGAAACGAAATTTAATACTTTTTATTTTATTGCTCAGCTCTGTACTTTTATCAGGGCAGTGGAATCAGGAAATCAATATCGACGGGAAATGTACGCATATTCCGGAACAAAATACCAAGCAGGAATTTTTAGGGGCTTATTATTGGCAAAGCCCTTATTTGTTTGATTACGATGTTACTTTTTACGGATTGGATATCGAAGTGACCAGCTCCTCCATTTACGTTGAAGGCAATGGAACAATCAATGGTGTGGCTTTGGTTCCGCTTGACACCTTTGCGTTTGAACTTATTCCTGAACAGTTAATTGATGCCATCTGGTTCAACAACGTGCAGTATACAAATTATTCGCGCAGCGGAAGCAATGTGTTAGTACCCGTTGACGAAATTGGGGTGGGAGAATCTTTTTCGGCTCAGATCTTTTATCATGGACAGCCCCCTACAGGTGGCTTTTTTGCTGGTGTTTCAAATGGATATTCTAGCACTTACAATAAACCTGTTACATGGACTTTATCTGAACCATTTGCCGCAAAAGACTGGTTTCCGGTAAAGCAAGACCTGGAAGACAAGGCGGATTCGGTTTGGGTTTTTCTAACAACAGATACCTCCGAAATGGCCGGATCGCAAGGGTTGCTTACCAACGTGGTCGACCTGGGAAACGGAAAACACCGCATGGAATGGAAATCGAATTACCCCATCGATTATTACCTGATTTCATTTGCTGTTGCCGATTACCAGGAATACAATGTTTATTCGCATCCCGAAGAACTGAATGGCGACTCCATCTTAATTCAAAACTTCATTTACGACGCTCCCGGTTGTCTTGAAAACAACAAAGCCGGGATGGATCAAACAGCTGATTTCATTGAGCTTTTTTCCGAAAAATTTATTCTGTATCCTTTTTGGCAGGAAAAATATGGCCATTGTTTAACCCAACTTGGCGGGGGCATGGAACATCAAACCATGACCACTATCGGTAATTTTTCCTTTCATTTGGTTGCCCACGAACTCGGTCATATGTGGTTTGGCGATAATGTAACTTGTGCCACCTGGAGTGATATTTGGATTAACGAAGGTTTTGCTACCTACTCTGATTATCTGGCCAATGAGTTCATCCTGGGTTGGGAAGCTGGCAAGGCCTTTATTACTTCAGCTCAGAACAGCTCCATGTCTTCTCCCGGCGGAAGCGTATATATTCCTGAAGATGAAATATATCCGGGCAATGAATGGCGTATTTTTTCCGGTCGTCTTTCCTACGATAAAGGGGCTGTTATCGTGCACATGCTGAGACATGAAATACAAAACGATGACTTGTTTTTTGAAGTATTGGAAACTTTCCAAACGGATTTTACATCGGGAACAGCCACTGGTGAGGATTTCAAAAACACTGCCGAACAGGTAACCGGAATGGATTTCGATTATTTCTTCAACCAATGGTACTATGGCGAAGGCTATCCCATTTACGATATCGATTGGTTTTCAACCGATCAGGTTTTTTACCTTACTTCAACACAATCTACTTCCGCTACCACGCCTTTTTTCGATATGTTGATGGAATACCGCCTGTTGTTTAACGATGGAACGGATACCATTGTAAAGTTGCGCCAAACGGCCAATGTTAACACGTTTGAGATTGCAACAGGCAAAAAAGTTGGTCTGGTTGTCGTTGATCCGGAAAAGTGGACGATGGAAAAAGTGAATTCTGTAATTATTGACATGCACGAAATCGAATCACCTGTTTATTTTACCGTAGGACCAAACCCCGTTACAGATCAGCTAAATGTGTACTTCCCGAACAGTGTAAACAGCGACATTTCGCTTGAGTTGACTGATTTAAATGGGAAACGCATCTACAAGGCCAATATACACAACGAAAAAACCAAAATTGATATGTCTGAATTGCCTCGTGGCATGTATATTCTTCAGGCTACAAACGGCCAAAATTCAATGCACCGAAAGCTGCTTAAATAGCGGATTTAACCGGATTTATTTAACGACCTGTTCAGCTACTGATCAGGTCGTTTTTTTGGGCAACAGTATCGAAATTAAAACACTTCCACTTAGTATGGCCAAAATGATGATCAACGACTGCAAAGTGGGCATGGCATAAAAGGAATGAATGAGCATTTTAGTGCCAATAAAAGCCAGTAAAATCGATAGCCCGATCTTTAAAAACCAGAAACGTTGAACGATATTTTCAACCAGGAAAAACAACGAGCGGAGACCGATGATGGCAAAAATATTTGAAAAGTAAACGATGTAAGGATCAAGAGTGACTGAAAAAATAGCCGGTATGGAATCAACGGCAAAAATGACATCCGAAAACTCGACCACAAGCAATACAATAAATAGAGTAGTGATATGAATTTTGTGATCGATGGTAACAAAAAACTGTCCGCTATTATCCGTCTTATCTACACGAAAATATTTTTCGACAAACCTGATGATAGGATGGCGTGCCGTGTCGATATGTGATTCGTGGTTTCTGTCAATAAACATTTTTATTCCGGTGATGACCAGCAATGCCCCAAAACCGTAAAGTAACCATGAAAACTTCTGAATGAGGGCTGCACTAATAAAGATAAACAAGAACCGCATGACCACAGCGCCCAGAATACCCCAGAAAAGAACCTTGTGGTAGTATTTTTTTTCAAGGTTGAACGAATAGAAAATCATTAAAATAACAAAAATGTTATCTACCGAAAGTGAATACTCAATAAGGTAGCCCGTAATAAACTCCAAACCAAGATTTTGACGGTAAAGCAGCAAAGAGGCTTCAAAATCGCTTTCAATTAGTTTTATCGGATGACCATAACGGGCGACCAGGTTTTGTAACTCCTCCATGTTTTGTGGACTATGGATTCGATCGCCAAAAAAATATATCATTCCCCAAAAAATCAAGGCCAGCGATACCCAAACAGTAGTCCACAAAAGGGCACTTTTAAAACTTACCGGCTTATTCTCTTTGTTGAAAATCCCAATATCCAGAAACAGAAAGAAGGTGATTATCACCAAAAAACCACCAAACATAAAAATTTCATGCCAATTCATGGATTCCAATTTTTCGACAAAAGTAAACAAGTTAGTAACAACAAATACAGTGTTATGCATGGATTAATTGGCTAATTCCTTCCGGTAACCTTTCACCATTCGCTTCTTATTTAGAAAATGGATAAAATACTAAAAATGACCCGAAGGCTTATTTTGCAGTTGGTTTTTAGTTGTATTTTTACTGCCTCAAAAAAACGATATCATGAAAAAAGTTATTTTGCTTTACTGGGGTACCGGTGGTAATGTAGAAAAAGCAGCCCGTCAGGTTTATTCAATGTTCAACCCTGAAATTATTGATATGTCGGACGTGGTTAGCTTTGATGTAGATAAGCTAAACAACTATCAACTTGTTATTCTCGGTGGGTCAACTATTGGTGCTGAGAATTGGTTAGACGCTAAAGCGGATAACGAATGGAACAGGTTTTTCAGAAAAATAGAAAAATTAAAAGTATTTAAATTTAACGCAGCTTTTTTTGGCTTAGGCGATCAGGTGCTTTATCCGGATCATTTTGTCGACGGCCTGGGTATATTTCAGGAAGAAATGGAAGAACTCAACATTCGGGTTATTGGCCAATGGCCTGTCGACGGCTACAAATTTACTGATTCTGATGGCGCAAAAAATGGCTTTTTCTACGGCCTTGCGCTGGATCTGGATAATGAGCCTGAGCTTTCAACTCAGCGGATAGCCGCCTGGACTGAATTACTGGCTAAAAATATTTAACCTTAGACTGTTCATTAGTTTTTCGTTAGACTCTTTCCATTTAGTGCAAACAACTATTTTTGCAGACTGACGTTGTTTGTAAACATGAATATTACTTATGAGTTTTACTAAAACCTTTTTATATACAGCATTTGTTTTGATGCTCTATAGCAGTAAGGCTATGGCTTATACAGCCGTGCCCGATACCATCAGCGCTCTGCCTGCCGACAGCATGACAGTTGAAATGATTGGCGATACTTTGCCCGAAACCCTTCAGGATTCGGCTGGTATAAACGCAGATATTTATATCCTGACGCCTGTTGACACAACCGGAACTTATTCACAACTGCTAAAAGATTCTCAAATTTTAAGCACCATCGACAGCCTGTCGTTTGTGAAATTTTTCAAACGACAATATTTCATTCAGGATTCGTTGAATGACTATATGAGGCAGAATTTTAACCTGGATGAACGACCTGACTATCCTGATTCTGTTTATGCCCAACGCATTGAATTGTTAAACCGCGAAACCCCTATCGAGCTTACTTATAACAAAGAGGTGAAGAATTTTATTTACCTCTATGCCAATAAAAAACGGGATCTTACCGCCCGGATGTTAGGTTTAGCTGAGCTTTATTTCCCGCTGTTCGAGGAAACCCTTGACAGGTTTAACATGCCGCTGGAAATAAAATACCTGGCCATTGTTGAATCTGCACTTAACCCGGCGGCCGGATCTCACATGGGAGCAAAAGGGTTGTGGCAGTTTATGTATGGAACAGGAAAAGTTTACGGACTGAAAGTTACTTCTATGGTAGACGATAGATATGATCCGTATAAAAGTACGGTGGCCGCGTGTGAACATCTAACTGATTTGTACGATATTTATGACGACTGGTCGCTGGCACTGGCAGCTTACAATTCAGGAGCAGGCAATGTAAACCGTGCCATACGTCGCGCCGGAGGTACTAAAAACTATTGGGCAATCTGGCCATTCCTGCCGCGCGAAACAAGAGGCTATGTGCCTGCATTTATTGCGGTTAACTATGTTATGAACTATTATGCCGAACACAATATCTATCCTTTGCGCCCGGCTTTGTTTTATTACAATATTGATACAGTTTCGGTTACAGATATTCTCGCCTTCGACCAACTTAACGAAATGTTAGGAATTCCTTTAGACGAACTGAAGTTTTTAAACCCACAGTTCAAATTAGGCATTATTCCTGCTGCCGACGGCAATGCATATACCATCCGCATTCCCAGAATTTATGTTAACAGCTTTTTGTCGTCCGAGGACTCACTTTATGCCTTTAAAACCAAAAAGGGACTTGAACGCGACAAATTACTTGCCGAAGTTAAAAAAGCGCAAGACAGGAATATTCACATTGTGAAGAGCGGAGAAAGTCTTGGCTTGATAGCCAAAAAGTATCGCGTTTATGTGAGCCAAATAAAACATTGGAATAATCTGAAAAGCAACACCATCTATCCGGGTCAAAAATTGGTATTGTTTGGCGGTGGTAGTTCTTCCTATAGTGCCTCTAACGATAAACCAGTGGTAAGGTCGGGAAGCAAATCGAAGCATGTGGTGAAGAGTGGTGAAAATCTGGGAATTATTGCACGAAAATATAAATGTTCGGTTACAGACCTGAAAGAATGGAATAACCTGAAAGGGAATAACATTTACCCTAATCAATCTCTCGTGGTATACAAACCCGAAGAAAAAACCGCCAGTGCAGTAACTCAAGGTAAATACCTTTATCATGTGGTGCGCAAAGGCGATACCCTGTGGGATATTGCAAAAGAATACGATGGAGTTACTGTTGATCAGATTAAATCGCTCAACAATCTGCGCAATTCCAACAAATTACAGCCAGGGCAAAAAATTATAATTGCCGAGGTAGGCTGATTGCAATAAATACAAAACGAATGAGTTATTATATTGTCACTAAATCAATATAAAGTAATGATTTTAAATAGATTTAAAACCCTCGCTTATCTGATGTTAATGGTATTATTCCTGATGACTTCAGTTCAGTGTACGCGTAAATCAGGTAAATCAAATTTACCTCGGTCAATCGGCAACACTTCGGAAGTAATGGTTGTTCTGCAAAATCAGGAACAATGGGATGGAATTGTCGGGCAAACTATTCGCGAAGTTTTAGGCAAAGAGCAGTATGGTCTGCCTCAGGTGGAGCCTTTGTTTAAGTTAAGTCATATTCCCGTGACTAACTTTTCTGATTTGTTTAAAAAACACCGGAATATTCTTATCGTGGAGCTGAAACCAGACGCAACAGAAAGCAAAATGGAGATATTTTCTGATCAATGGGCAAGTCCGCAACGCATCTTTCGTATCACAAGCCAAAATGCATCAAGCTTTTCTGAGCTGTTTTTCGCCCATAGCGATGAAATCATCCAGGCTTTCGGTGAAGCTGAGCGTCAACGCATTATGGAGGTTTTTAATCCAACATCCAACAACGATGCTTCTGAAGCCATTTTTAAAAAGTATGGCATGGTGGTAAATGTGCCCAGTGGTTTTTATATGGCTAAATCAGTTGATGGTTTTATGTGGCTTCGCAAGGAGGTTCCTGATTATAGTCAGGGCATCGTTATCATCAGCGAACCTTATGTGTCCGAAAAACAATTCAATCCCGAAAGTATCATCGCTCGCACTAACCGTGAGTTAATGCAACACGTTCCGGGTTCTTCAGAAGGCTCATTTATGATAATCGATTCCGTTCATGTTTTACCTGTTACTACTCAGGTTACCAACTTCCCATTCGAGTACACCATCGAAATGCGGGGCATGTGGAACGTGGCCAATGATTTTATGGGAGGCCCTTTTGTTAGCTATACTTTCACAGGTAATAACAACCAAACCATTTATACCTTGTTTGGGTATGTGTATTACCCTAACCAGCCCAAACGCGATCTCCTGCGACAGGTAGAGGCCATTTTATACTCAGCCCGACAGGATTAAGTTGTGCAAAACGTTAACTTATTTTAAAATTTCAAGTAGCGCTGTTAATTGTAGTAATTTTGTCATGCTATGGAAGATGAAAGATTTAAACATGATCTGGATGAGTTATTCAGGTTATTTAAACGCATGGTCGAGGAACAGTCGATGGATGATATTCCCGGTGTCGACAAGCAGATGTTGAGGCAGTTTCAGTTCTTCTTCGATAATTACGAAAACATGAAGGACCAAATAAGTAGCCAGCTTCAGGGTCAATTTGGTGCACCGGTTAAGGAAATGGTAAGAAATTTGCTCAAACAAATGCGCGAACAGCTTGGTGAGGAGGAGTATTTATCCAAGGCAGTGGATAATCATACAGCCATTTCGATTGATATTAGTACCCCAGAAGTGAATATAAAGGCCATCGATGAAATGCTCAAAAACCCAAATCTCACCGAAGAACAAATTAACGAATTACTTGATAAACGTGCCGGGTTAATTTAGCCTGTTCAAAAAAAACAGGTTCATTTTTTAAAAAAACGTGTGTGGCAAATAAACTGAAAACCTACTTTCAAAACTACTTTAAAAAGAAATCAAAATTTTCGATTGCTACAGATATTGCTTTTTTAGTTTTACTTATTTTACTTATTATACCCTCCACACGGGTGGAAGTGTCCTCCTTTTTTATCCGGCTTGTTTCGTTGCCTCCATCGGAAATTGATGCTGATGAACAATATTTTATCTCTGAAAATGATAAACAGTGGGCGCTTTATACCATGGAGGGAAAAACCATCACCCTCGCTGAGCTAATGACCGACAAGCCTGTTTTTATTAATTTCTGGGCTACCTGGTGTCCTCCATGTGTTGCCGAAATGCCGGGCATCCGCGATCTGCATAAAAAATATGGCGACCAGGTGAGCTTTATACTGGCTTCGAACGAACCACCCGGCGTAGTTTTTCCTTTTGCAGAAAAACGCGATTTTGTTAATCTGCCTTTTTATCAATACCGCTCTGTTCCGGCGGTTTTTCGATCAGAGAGTATTCCGGCTACCTTTGTGCTAAGTAAAGACGGTCGTGTTGTGTTGTCGAAAAAGGGGGCAGCCCGCTGGAATTCTGGTCGTATGAATGAAATAATAGATCAATTGTTGGCCGAATAAGGCCTTATAACCATGTAAATGCTATTTTTGTCAAAATTATCCAGTAATGAATATGCGTAAATTATTTTTTTCGGTTTTGTTTATGGTTATCGCCGGCAGCTCCGTTTATTCTCAGGTGATTAGCGAAAGTGCCAAAAGAAAGGTAACTATTGGCGTTGATGTTTTTACCGACCTGTGGCAGAATGTCCCTGATAACATGAGTCTGCGTACCATACACCAAGGTGCAAGTGTCTTTGGAATGTATAACTTTCAGCTAGGTGAAAGCACTTCTAATTTTGGAGTTGGGTTAGGCATCCGTAATCACAACATGTACAGCGACTCTAAAATTGATACGATTAAAGGGAACGTTATTACTTTTTCCCCCATCACCGAGCAATACAAACGCAGTAAAATAAACCTGACTTATTTGGATATTCCAATGGAACTTAAGTTTCGTTTTAAAAACGAAATGAAGTTGGGTGTGGGCTTTAAAATAGGCTATCTGATAAGTAGCAAAGAAAAATATGTTGGCGATACGCCTGAAAAAGCCAGCCGGGTTACCATTAAGCAAAAAACCATTTCGCAACTTGAGCCTTATACCTATGGGTTTACTTTCAGGTTTGGTTATAAATCGGTTAACCTGTTTGGATACTACCAGATTTCTCAAATATTTAAAAGAGACAAAGGCCCGGAACTTTTCCCCGTTTCTATCGGTATCACCCTGACTCCGTTTTGATCAACATTCGGATCGTATAGTATTCGTATTATCACTGACAGGCCAATGAAGTAACCGGATATCAGGTTGTTAAGAGGGCATCACCTCACTTTAAAGCAAAAAAAAAGCGACAAGTAACTGTCGCTTTTTTTATTTTGTGTGGTTTTAATACCGATAATGCTCCGGTTTATAAGGTCCACCCACCTTAACACCGATATAATCGGCTTGTTCCTGTGTTAGTTTGGTGAGCTTAACACCAATTTGTTCCAGGTGCAGTCTGGCTACTTCCTCATCAAGATATTTAGGCAGGCGGTAAACACCAATGTCATATTGATCACGTTTTTCCCATAAATCGATCTGAGCCAGCGTTTGGTTAGTAAACGAATTACTCATAACAAAACTCGGATGGCCGGTGGCACAACCCAGATTTACCAACCTCCCTTCGGCAAGCATGTAAATGGCGTGGCCATCAGGAAATTCATATTTGTCAACCTGAGGTTTGATGTTGATTTTTTTAACACCGGCCGTTTTTTCAAGTTTTGTTACCTGAATTTCGTTGTCGAAATGCCCGATGTTGCACACGATAGCCTGATCTTTCATTTTGGCCATGTGTTGCGCGGTAATTACATCTTTGTTGCCTGTGGTGGTAACAAACACATTACCCTCACTTAAAGCCTCTTCCATGGTAGTTACTTCAAAACCCTCCATGGCGGCCTGCAAGGCACAAATGGGATCAATTTCGGTGACCAATACACGGGCTCCATACGAGCGCATCGAGTGAGCTGAACCTTTGCCCACATCGCCATAACCGGCCACAACAACAACTTTTCCGGCGAGCATTACGTCAGTGGCACGTTTTATGCCATCGGCCAACGATTCGCGGCAGCCATAGAGGTTATCGAATTTAGATTTGGTGACCGAGTCGTTTACGTTGATGGCCGGAACCAACAATGTGCCTTTTTCATACATCTGATACAAACGGTGGACACCTGTGGTGGTTTCTTCCGAAACGCCTCTCCATTCTTCTACCGTACGATGCCACCTGCCCGGATCGTCGACCAGGGTTTTTCTAAGCAAAGCTAAAATTTCATTTTCTTCTTCACTTTCGGCTTCAACATCCAGGGTTGTCGGGTCATTTTCGGCAGCAAAGCCCTTGTGGATAAGCAAGGTAGCATCACCTCCATCATCCACAATCAATTGCGGTCCTTTCCCATCAGGAAAACTTAGCGCCTGGTTCGTACACCACCAGTATTCGTTAAGGGTTTCGCCTTTCCAGGCAAAAACCGGAACGCCGGCAGCAGCAATGGCCGCAGCAGCCTGATCCTGGGTTGAGAAGATATTACAACTGGCCCAACGCACGTTAGCGCCAAGAGCTACCAGGGTTTCGATGAGTACAGCTGTCTGGATGGTCATGTGCAGCGAGCCGGTGATGCGNNTCTGGATGGTCATGTGCAGCGAACCTGTAATGCGAACACCTTGTAACGGTTTTGTTTGG
The DNA here is from genome assembly GCA_002440885.1 of Bacteroidales bacterium UBA6244. Classification (GTDB taxonomy): domain Bacteria; phylum Bacteroidota; class Bacteroidia; order Bacteroidales; family F082; genus UBA6244. Next base: position 8,425 of record DJVY01000059.1, on the reverse strand, counting down.
CTAAATTTTTGACGGATGGCCATTAAGCCGGGCATTTCTTTTTCGGCAATTTCAATTTCTTTTCTGCCCCATTCGGCTAAGGAAATATCTGCAATTTTGTATTGCAGCTGACTTTCAATCATGAGTTCTGTCATAGAATTTTATATAAATGATCTTAATTACAACAAGTTAGTAAAACGATATTGTTTAAAAAAAAGTGTGGCAAAGGTAATTATTTTTGAATAATGTTTTTTAATCTGTTGTTTTGTCGGGTGTATGAAACTTTTTTGCTTTTTTGTTGGTATAATCATGTTAAAACGTTTAAAATGGAAAACTTCAACATTTATAATCCTGTACGGCTTTTTTTTGGTGATAAAATAAAAGAATCTCTTGCTGCCGTGCTATCAACTTTCGGAAAACGGGTTTTATTGGTTTATGGTCAGGGATCAGTAGTTAAATATGGCTATTATGATCAAATAATCAATGTGTTAAACTTGGGTAATTTTGATGTGGTTGAATATTCGGGCATTAAGTCTAATCCCCTTATCGAAGATGTTAGGGCGGCTGTAGCTCTGGGTAAAAAACACCAGGTTGATGTTGTGCTGGCTTTAGGAGGAGGTAGCGTAATCGACAGCGCGAAAATCATTTCAATTGGTTTGCAAACCGAAAAAGATCCCTGGGATTTTATGGTTTGGAAAGAAAAACCTGTTTCTGCCACTCCTTTGGTCTCGGTTTTAACTCTGGCGGCCACCGGAAGCGAGATGAATGCAGCAGCGGTGGTTCAAAATCACCAAACAGGAGAAAAAGTAGGTTATGTGAACGAATTATTGTTTCCAAAGGCAAGCTTTTTAAATCCTGAGTTTACGCTTACGGTACCACGTAATTATACGGCCTACGGTATTGTCGATTTAATTGCTCATGCGCTGGAGGCCTACTTCGGCGTTGGCGAACCTCCGGTAACGGATGCCATTACTTTTTCAATTATCAAAGACGCGATGCTTTATGGCCCTTTGCTGTTGAACGATTTGAACAACCTGGAATATCGCGCCAATATTATGCTCGATGCCACCCTGGCTTTAAATGGCCTGACTTCTTACGGAAAAAGGGGAGGTGACTGGGGCGTCCATGCACTTGGGCATGAGCTGTCTCTGTTATTCGATACGCCGCATGGAGCCAGCTTGAGCATCGTTTATCCGGCATGGCTGCAACATCACAAAGCCAAAGTTGCACACAGGATTTCTAAACTGGGGTTGGCTCTGTTTAACACGGTTGATGTGGACCAAACCATCACCGGGCTTACTAATTTTTTCAGCCTGTTGGGATCGCCGGTTTCGCTGTCAGAAATTTCGGTTGGAGACGATCAGCATGATAAAATTTTACAGCAATACAAGCGGAATAAGGTTTCCGGAATGCACCATCAGTTAGACGAAAAGGATTATTTACAAATATTGCATTTTATGAAATAATATACCCGAAAGTAAAATCTCGGTTTTGTGATAAATTAAACAACAAAAAAAATGACAAATAAGCCTCTCCCGGAATTTGATCCTCATCAGGAAATTGAACGGTTGAAAGTGTTATTGGAGGAAAAAGACCAATTGATTGCGCGGCAGGAAAAAACTTTACGTGATCAGGAATTAACCTTTCGTCTGTATCATAACGTACTGAACCACATACCACTGGCCATGATAATCCTGGACAGTTACGGGTATATAAAAAGTTTCAACGAATCGCTGAGTTTGTTGCTCGATTTCACGGAAGAAAAGCAAAAACAACACCTGCATATAAGCCGGTTAATGCCTTTCAACGATAACCTGCTTGGGCAAAAGATTTCAAAGCTTCTCGACGATCGTGTTCAATTTGATTTGGAGACCAGAATTCCGGGCTTGGGCGACCCCGACAGCTATTTTCGTGTACGAGGAATAAGCATGCGCGAGCGCGTTGACAACGAGCCCTCATACTTGATTATTATCGGTAATATCACCAAGCGAAGGGAGGCAGAAAAAAACCTGATTCTGGCTAAAGAAAAAGCCGAAGAAGCCAACATGCTGAAAACAGCGTTTTTAAGTAATTTGTCGCATGAAATCAGAACGCCGCTAAACCACATTCTTGGATTTCTGGAACTGCTGCTTATGACTGATATTCCGAACGAAGAGCGAATAGAATATACCACCATAGTTAGAAATAGCAGCATTATTTTACTCAAACGCATTGAAGATGTTATCAATATCTCGAAAATTGAAACCAAACAAATGGATGTCCACAACGACAATTTGTTGGTAACAAGTCTCCTTCAACGGGTTCATCTGGAGGTAAAAACCTTGCAAAACCGTCAGAAAAATGTTGATGTTCCGGTTGTTTTAGCCGATTATCCTGATTATCATAACATTATTATTTCTGCTGATGGACGAAAAGTGCACCAGATATTGATAAATTTCCTCGAGAATGCCCTCACGTTTACCCAAAAAGGTGAGATAGAAATTGGGTTTTTTATTGAGAACAAAAATGGAATTTGCTTCTACGTGAAAGATACGGGTGTAGGAATCGATTCGAAGTACCACGATTCTATTTTTGAACATTTTCGACAGGTTGATAACTCGCCTACACGCGAAATTGGCGGGTCAGGTCTGGGTTTAGCCATAGCCAAAGGTATGGCCAGCCTGATGAACGGCAATATTACGCTGAAGTCGAAACCCGGCAAAGGGTCTGTTTTCTATCTTCATTTACCTGAGTCAATTATTTCTGTTGAACCGACAGTTGAATTTTCCGATACGGTAGAAGATCGCTATAATTGGAGTGGAAAGAAAATTTTGGTTGCCGATTACGAACTGGTAAATTTTAACCTGATAAAGGTAATGCTTGCCAAAACAGATGTTGAGGTTTCGTGGATAAAAACCGGTGAGGAACTTATTGCTGAAATTTACAACCAACAACCTGATGGATTGATCATTGATGGCGATCTTCCGGGTACTCCTTTTAACGATTTTACGGCTACCATAAAGCGCCGTTATCCTCATATTCCCATGATTCTCATGACCCTGGATAACGAATCCAGCGACCTGGTGGCGGAAAATAAAAACAATGCCGATTTCTTCCTTTCCAAGCCTATCGAAAAACGAAAATTGTTGAAATCGATATCCTCACTCTTCGACTCCTGATCTTATTTAGGTTCAGTCAGATAATGGTAATGCAACCATTTCTTTAGCGTTTCTGTCACTTATCCGAGTGTTTGAAGAATTTATTAACTTGCTGCCCGATTAGTCCTGCAAGTTTGGGGACGGAAAAAGGAGGCATGAAGTTCGATAAATCATTTATTCACAGGCTATTAAAAAATGATAAGAAAGCGCAGGAAGCTTTTTATCAGCAACTTGCGCCCAAGATGTACGGCGTTTGTTTGCGATTTGCCTTGGATAAAGACGATGCGGCGGATATTCTTCAGGACGGATTTATTCGTGTTTTCGTTCATTTAAAAGATTACAGAGGTGAGGGGTCAATCGAAGGTTGGGTTCGCAGGACAATTGTTAATACGGCTATTAATTACTACAACAAAAAGATTAAACAAGGTATAAAAACCGATTTAGAACACCTGAAGAATGTCAATCAAACCAGGAATCTGGTAATCGAAAATATGACCTCCGATGAATTGCTTGAACTTGTTAACGAGTTGCCTTTTGGTTACCGAACGGTTTTTAATTTGAATGTTATCGAAGGGTATACCCACAAAGAAATTGGCGACATGCTCGGCATTTCTGAAAACACCTCTAAATCTCAACTCTCGAGAGCCCGTATGAGTTTGCAAAAACGCTTGAAATTAATTGAAGAAAAAGAAAATCGTGGATAGTTTTAACGACCATATCAATCAGCTGATAAAGGAAAAATTGGATTCCTTTGAGCCCACTCCTCCACCTCAGGTGTGGCAAGGGGTGCTGTCAGGTTTGGACGCACGGCAAAAAGCTGCCCAACGTAAAGCTGTTTTCAAATACCTGGCTGCCGTATTGCTGATTCTGCTGTTCTCTACCTTCGCCTGGTATTATTTTGCTGGTTCGTCAAATACTAAAATTTCCAATTCTGTTTACCCTGCCGACCTGCTTTCTTCTGATGAGACTCCTGATATTTTACTCAAAGATACACAACCCCAGCCATCTATCGAAGAAAAAACCATACAGCTTGCTGATCAGCCTGAAGAACAATCCGAGGTATCAAACGGAGATTTTTCGGTTGATTACGATGAATTACCCGCTGAAGCAGCAACAGAGACTTTGTCATTTCCGGCAATGGAAAATCTGGAAGCGGATGAAATTATGCCCGCAGTCAGTTTGGTTTATCCTGGGTTGAAATTCCACCAATCGGGTCTGACTTTTCGCCCGTTTATCTGGTATAATCCGGTTACAGTTTCCTTGATTCCACGAAAAGAAATGACTCCCCAATATCCCGTTAAGGATAATTTGTCTGTTGAAAAACGAAAAAAATCTTACCAGTGGACAACTTTTGCTGGATTTAGTGCTGAATTGGCGCTTACTTCCTTCGATTCGGTTACTGTGCTTAACTCCTATGCCTTACATTTTGAGCCAACAATTTATCTTACGAAAAACTGGTTTTTGCGCTCAGGTATTGGCGTTTCCTATGCCCACGACAGGGGATTTGCCCGCCTCGATTATATTTCTAACGATTATATGGGTTCATACAACGACGTGTATAACGTTACCTTCGACTCAATAAACGGTCAGGTAGTTCCTACTTATCACACCAAAACCGTAGAGGTGTGGGATAGTGTGCGGCACTTGGTCATTTCTGAGGTTACAAACAGGTATGTTTATCTTCAAATTCCGCTTTTGGCAGGGTATTATCACAAGGCCAAAAACTCAAATCTTAACTGGTACGTGTTTGGTGGGCCGGCAGTGAATTTTCAAGTGGCACGTGTTGTTGAAGAACCAAATCCGGCAGGGCAGTATATCGAGATAATCGATTTGCAAAATAAATTACCTGAACGTAATAGTTTGTTTTTCCAGCTTTGGCTTGGTGCGGGAGTTGAATACAAAGTAAACGACCGCTTTTCTGTGGCTATTGAACCAGGGTACAGATACTATATAAACTCACTTTATAACAAGGATGGTTACCAAAAGCCGATTTCTGCTTTTTCCGTTAGGGTAGGAGCGGTTATGCGGCTAAAATAATGATAATGAAAATGTTGTATATTTTGAACATATTAAGGAAAAAAGCCAGGCAAATTCTGTTGATTGTTGCTCTGATGTTTATGGTGGCAGGACACGCTGGGAATGAGCCCAACAAGGTGTTGATATCAGGACAAATACTTCATGTTACTTACGGAGGACCTATAGCGGGTCATATGGTTGCCATAAGCTATACCACCGGCGATATTGAACGGGCTCAGTATTATTATAATGAGGTGTTTACCGATGCCGAAGGGTATTATTATGATACCATTTTAACCAACAACTTAAGCGGGAAAGTGGTTGTTACGACGTTCGACAAAAACCAGAAACCCTATGAGAACGCGCATCATTTCAGGTTTATCGAAAACCTGTTGTCGAATGTGGTGTTGAGTAATTTTTATATCGATGCCCCTTACCAGTTTAAACCCTTGCAGGCCAGATTTAAATACGTTCAGAAAGCCTATGGCGATCGTTACAGGTATTGGTTTTTCGATCAAACAACCAATGCCAATATTGTGGCCAGACATTGGGATTTTGGCGATGGAAACCAGTCGTCTCTTCAAAACCCTGAACACATTTACACCGAATCAGGTTTATTTAAGGTTACTTTAACTGTAACAGCACAGGTGTATTCACATCAGTTTACAAACACGATTTCTCAATTGATCTATATCTCTCCTGCCGATTTCTATCATTTTGGAGGACATTTGTTTTCGGAGTATATGCCGGTTGATCTGGGTAGTGTTTATCTGTATTCGATTGATACCAACCAGCATTACAAACCTGTCGACACAGCCTATATCGACACGCTGGGCTATTATTATTTTTACCAAATTCCAACAGGGAATTATGTTGTAAAAGGAGAGGTAAACAGAAATTCCGTGTATTTCGATCAATTGCTTCCAACCTATTTTGGTAATAGCCTTTACTGGCAGCAAGCTCAGGTTATACATCTTGATCACACTTCGTGGGAATATGATATCCATTTGTACACACGTGAAAGCCTAAATGCAGGCACAGGTATAATTGAAGGAAAAATTGAGTACGACAACTTGCCCAGAGGCATGGATATCGGACAACCTGCCAGTAATGTGAGTATCTTATTAATGGATGAAAACGGGTCGATACTTAGTTGCGCCAAATCAAACAATGAAGGGCGCTTCGGATTTAATGAGGTGGAAGCCACTACATATTGGATATATCCTGAAATTACCGGCGTTACGGCCGAAAAAATTGAAGTTCCTCTTACTGCCGAAATCCCTCATGTCGATGGAATTCATATCACCATTGTCGATGATGTGGCCATTGGCATTAACGATCGGGAGGGTTCTTTTTTGCAGGAAATCAGTTTCTACCCCAATCCCGTTTCCTCCTTTTTGCAGATTTCCTCCCCCGAATTGTCACAAAACAACCTCTCTGTAAAATTATTCGATGCTATGGGAAAGCTTGTTTATTCAAACGTATCACCGGAGTTGGTTGATCAGAAAATAACTTTGGACGTAAGCAATTACCCTTCCGGTGTTTACCTGTTGCATGTGATGCATCAAGGTAAATCACAGGGCCATAAAGTGTTTATCTGCCATTAATAATTTGCCAGTTTACTGGAATTCATCAATGTACTTGAGAGCTATTTAAAACTCCAGCGTGCTCCGTCTTTGGTGTCTTTTACCTGAATATTCAATTTGGCCAACTCATCCCTTATCTTATCCGAAGTAGCCCAGTCTTTGTTGTCTTTGGCTTGTTTTCGGAGGCCTAAAATGGTTTCCATTAAATAATTTACCAGCTGGTCGTTTTGGTTTCCTTTTTCAGGAATTAGTCCCATTATGTTAAAAAGAAATCGGCCAAAAACCGCCTTTATTTGTTCTATGTCGGTTGCCGTGAGGTGGATTGCTCCATCGTTGGCCTGATTGATGACTTTGCTCAACTCGAAAAGTGCAGCAATAGCAATGGGTGTGTTGAAATCATCGTTCAAGGCTGAGATCAGGGCTTCTTCATGGAGTTTAATATCAAAATCTGAGGTATCGGCGGGTTTAATCGATTCGAGTAATCCGAAGGCTTCAAACAATTTTCCAAGCCCTTTCTCGGCTGCCTGCAGGGCTTCGTTCGAGAAATCAAGGGTGCTGCGGTAATGGGCTTGCAGGATAAAAAACCTGATGGTCATGGGTGAATAAGCTTGTGAAAGTGCCGGGTGATCACCACTAAAAAATTCCTCCAACGTGATGAAATTATTTAACGACTTACCCATTTTTTGGCCATTGATGGTGATCATGTTGTTGTGCATCCAGTATTTAGCCGGATCGTGGCCTTTAGCAGCATTCGATTGAGCAATTTCCGACTCATGATGCGGAAAAAGCAAGTCCATTCCACCTCCGTGAATGTCGAAAGTTTCTCCCAAATACTTAGCCCCCATAGCCGAACATTCTAAATGCCAGCCCGGAAATCCTTCGCTCCAGGGTGAGGGCCAATGCATGATGTGTCGGGTATCGGCTTTTTTCCACAAGGCAAAGTCATAAGCATTTCTTTTTTCATCTTGTCCGGNNGTGTTTTGAAGCATATCCTCCAGCTTGCGACCCGATAGTTTTCCGTATTTGAAATCCTTGTTGTATTTTTCTACATCGAAGTATACCGAACCTTCCGATTCGTAGCCATATCCATTGGTGAGTATCGTTTTCACCAACTCTATCTGTTCTATTATATGCCCCGAAGCGGTGGGCTCAATGCTTGGGTGAAGCAGGTTGAGTTTGTCCATGTTGGCATGATAGCGGTCGGTGAAGTATTTTACCACCTCCATGGGTTCGAGGGCTTCCAGCCNNCCTTCATCGGCATCGTTTTCAAGATGACCTACATCAGTAATGTTGCGTACATACCTCACTTTGTAACCAAGGTCTTGTAAGTATCTGAAAACAATATCAAATGTGATGGCCGAGCGGGCATGTCCTAAATGAGCATCCCCATAAACAGTTGGCCCACAAACATATAAACCAACATGTGGTGGTGCAATGGGTTCGAACAATTGTTTTTTTCTGGCAAGGGTGTTGTAGATATGCAAATGGGCTTCCATGGCCTTTGATTTTTTTAGTTGGCAAAATTATAAAAAGACAAACGAAAACACGACCTGTTTGTGTCGGTTTTACACCTCATCTCAAAAAAAGCTGGCGTGGCCTAAGTTAAAAGTGTTTTACAAAACATCGGCGACGCTTATGTTGTATATGGTCGTAATTTTTCCAGGTGGTAGCTCCTTTGAGATTTGTTTCGAACATGCCGGTTGTTTC
>DJVY01000141.1 GCA_002440885.1 Bacteroidales bacterium UBA6244 | reverse complement strand
AAAGCGGACTGAACTTTTCAGAGTTGTCTCTTACCCGTCATCAATCTGATCGGGATTTAGGTTCGACTTACCTGGCATACCTGCACATGGAAAATCTTTTGATAGTTCCACAGTTTGGCGTTGCCGAAGATCAGGAAGCCCTCAGGCAGTTTCGCATGTTATATCCTGCCCATGCCGCCAAAAATCAGATAGAGACACTGGATGTAAGTGCTTTTAAACAAAAAGGCGGTATGATAAATGACCTAAGTTGGAATATTCGCGTTTAACCTGATATTGGGGAGATGAGAAAGACTGATTTAATGAAGAGATGTAGGCTTTTGGTTTTTCTCTAGTCATAAACAACTTGTATTACCCGGCAAACCGAAGACCTAAAAAAACCGCAGCTTATCATTGGGATAAGCCGCGGTTTTTTTGATTTATCAGAGGTACCGGACGGATTCGAACCGCCGTATAAGGTTTTGCAGACCTCCGCCTAGCCACTCGGCCACGGTACCAGTTTTTTTGTGGACTGCAAAATTACAACTTTCCTTTTATTTAATGCATATTATGGTAATAAATTTACATTTTGTATTGTATCCTCGCTTTTTCCCTATTCACGTGACTCCATTTTCATTCTCGTCTGGCTTGTTATTTACGTGATTACACTGAAGAATCTACGGTAATGTCCGTAGATTTTATATTTTGTGCCTTACTATTTTTGAACCAAACTTATAATCTCAACGACATGAAGAAAATTTTTACTTTTTTATTTGTTGTCCTGGCCGGCTTAAATGTTCAGGCACAAGACATTGAAACTGGATTAGTTCTCCGGCTTTCCTTCTGCGGAAACCTGGATGACAAAAGTACGTTTGAAAACAATGGAGTATACATGGGATTGATTAACCCTGTTTACACAACCGATCACCTGGGAAATGAAAACAGTGCCTTGCATTTCAACGGTTTTTCCGACTGGGTGCGCGTTCCGGCCACCGAATCCATTAACGAACCTTTGGAGGCCATCACCGTGGCTTGCTGGGCTAATTATGAATCGCTTGCTTTTGGACAGTGGGCTCCTATAATGGCTAAAACCAACACCTTTGCAGTTAGCGACAGGCAGTATTCGATGGGGTTAAATGGTCTTGAAGGGAAAATCTACATGATGGATACTTATGTTGGCGAAAAGGATTTGGACCCAAATACCTGGTATCATTTTGCCATCACCTATACCCCGGAGCTCTATCAATGCTATTTGAATGGAGAACTAATCGGTGAAGTTGTTCCCAATAGCCTGGTTACCGGCAACGACAAAGACCTGGAAATCGGACGCGATACGCCTGAATCAACTGACTATTTTCACGGTACAATTGATGAAATAAACGTCTACAACCGGGTGCTTTCAGCAGCTGACATCATGGCGTTGAAGAATCATGACGGTTGCGATTATTCGGCTGTACAGGATCAAAAATTACCTGAAAGTTTTCAAATTACACCCAATCCCGCTACCAACCACATTTCTCTTGATCTACCTGATCAGGACATCTACCAGGTGAGCCTCATGGACTTACAAGGTCGTTTGATTCAGTACCTGCCTCATCAGCAGAACCAGACCAATGTCGAGGTGTCAAATTTGCAAAGTGGTATGTATTTGATAAAAATTCGCAGCAACAAAGGATATGCTATCGAAAAGCTGCTCAAGAAATAAGGGTTTTAGTTAATGGATTTTTTAAATCTCTATTAAAGTCATAATAGCTTGAAAATAATAGACATTGATTGCGTTTTTGATAAATCAACGGGTAAAAAGTCACTGCCCAACAGATTTTAAGTCACTTTTTGAAAACATTATGACATCTTCTTGTGTATCTTTGGATTAATATTCATCTCAAAAAAGGTATACAATGAAAACCATTTACTTTTTGTTAATCCATTTCTTTTTGGTGTCTTCAGTTTCGGCTCAGTGGTCGACTGATCCTTTGGTAAACACCATTGTTAATGACCTTGGAGGATCGCAGGCTGTACCACACATCGCGTACGATGCTGCCGGAAATTTTTACGTGGGATTTTATTCCAACGAAACCGGAAACTACAATATTCGTTTACAGTATTATAACTGGAATGGCGTGGCACAATGGGCTGCCGATGGTCTTTTGGTGAGCGATCACCCTCAAAACAGCTGGATTACCGAATGGGATCTCACCACCGACAATACCGGAAACTGCGTATTGGCCTTCAACGACAACCGTGATGGAAATTTAAACATATATGCTTATGCCATTTCACCCTCAGGAGCTTTCCTTTGGGGCGCAGATGGCATTGCCCTGACCACTGACCCGGAATTTGAGGCTGTTCCGAGCATCACCGTCACTTCGGCTAACAATACCATCGTTACCTGGTCGAGACCCGCTACCCCCTACGACCAAACCATCATGCAGAAAATTACCCCGGCAGGCACTCTCAGCTGGGGAAGTGCAGGAATTGTTTACCAAAGTGGCTCATACAGCTATACTGGACCGCAGGTGCTTGGCGTAGATGGCGATCAATACCTGATGGCATTTTATAAAGAAACCGGAAACTTCCCCGCACTTACCCGCCATATTTACGTACAAAAATTTGATGCTTCAGGTAATGCGGTCTGGGGTTCGGATGTGCTGGCAAGCAACTCGAACGGTATCTCCCCTTACAATAACTTCACCATAGCTTCTGATAACGCTAATGGCATGCTCATTGCCTGGACAGACGATCGCAACAGCGACAACAACATCAATGCTGCCGTGCAACGGGTGCTGAGTAATGGAACAAGTTTGTGGCCGGCCAACGGCTCAGAAGTGTCAAATGTCAACACCGACAGCGATCAGAATCCCAGAATTTTAGGAGTAAACAGCAGCGATGAGGTTTTGGTCTCGTGGAGTAGAAAAAATGGTAACCAATCGCAAACGGCCATCGCAGGACAGAAATTTTCAACTACGGGAGCACCCCTGTGGACCAACGCCGGAATAGATTTTATCCCCATGAGTGCAAACGTGGGTGGAACGATTGGTGGTGTTGTTTTTGATGGTACAAATGCTATCATTGTATACGATGAATATGTCACCTCATCGGCATTCTATAACATCAGTGCGCTGGCTGTCGACGGTTCCGGAAACATGATTTGGTCGCCAACAACCACTTTGATGGCCGGCAGAACAACCTCTAAAATTCACAGTGTGGTTTCAAGTATCTACAACGATCAACTCATTGCTGTCTGGGAAGAAGGGGCTGCAACAGACGATATCTACATGCAAAATATTTTTACCGATGGCTCTATCGGCACTCCTCCGATAAGTGATGATGCTACCTTAAGCGACCTTACCGTGAACGGAATCTCTGTCGATGGTTTTAGTCCTGCCGTCTTTACTTATGATGTTCCGATTCCAACAGGAGACCCGCTCCCTGTTACGGGCGCAACAGTAAGCCATCCTGCGGCTACTTTGGTTATCACACAGGCCGTGGCTGTCCCGGGTTTGGCTACGGTGCTTGTTACAGCCGAAGATGGAGTTACACAGCTTACTTACAACGTCAACTTTTATGTGGCAGGAACCGATGCTACCCTTACCGATTTAACTGTTGACGGGACGACCATAGCAGGGTTTGACCCCAATGTGTTTAATTATGACTATCAGGTGGCTACAGGAGATCCCATTCCTGTGGCAGGAGCTACCCCTGCCGACCCCAATGCGGAAATGACGATTAACCAGGCTATTTCCTTACCCGGAGCAGCAACAGTGGTTATAACTTCTGAAGACGGTCTGACAACAAATACCTATACTGTCAACTTTTTGTATACGCCAGCTACTGATGCAACATTAGCTGATTTATTGGTCGGAGGGACAACGATTGCCGGTTTCGATCCTGCCATTTACAATTACAACTACGCGGTTATTTATAACGAACCAGCTCCATTTGTGCAAGGAATACCCAACGATCCGCTCGCCACTTTAGTCGAAACGCAATGTCTTCAAATTCCGGGTGATGCCACCGTGGTGGTAACGGCCGAAGATGGTGTTACTGTGCTTACCTATACCGTTCATTTTTATTATTTGGGTTACAATGCTACCTTGTTGGATTTAACCGTTGATGGCACAACCATTCCCGGCTTTGATCCCAACATCACAGCTTACCAATATGAAGTGGAAAGCACCACTTCTATTCCTGTGGTTGGTGGAACTACCAGCGATCCGTTGGCTACTTTAACCATAACCCAGGCGTCCGAAATTCCGGGAACAGCAACGCTTCATGTCGTGGCCGAAGACGGGGTGAGTGAGCTCACTTATACTGTTTACTTTTTTGTACTGGGTTCTGATGCCACCCTGAGCGATCTGACTGTTGACGGAGTAACCATCGAATGGTTTGATCCTTTTACAACGGAGTATTTAGTGAGTATTTATGAAGGCGATCCTATTCCGGTTTTGAATGGCGTGACCACCGATCCGCTTGCTACAAAAGAAGTGGTTCAGGCGACTACAGTGCCCGGTGATGGAACCATTACCGTTACAGCTCAGGATGGGGTTACACAAATGGTTTATACGGTTATTTTTGACTTTCTGTGGGGAATAAATGATAGGGCTGGTAACCAGCTTGCTGTTTTTCCCAATCCGGCCACCGACCTGATTTCGGTTACAGGAACCGAACCTGTGGACGTTCGTGTGATTGGTTTAACCGGTGAATTGTTAATGGAGAAAAGTCTTCAATCTAACCGTGAAATCAATGTGGCCGGATTGAAACCCGGAGTCTATTTTGTTGTAATCTCCATGGATCAAAAGGAATCGCAGGTGATCAAGTTAATTAAGAAATAGTTTCAACACTTTCCCGAAAGGGCAGGTTATTTTTCCGAAAAGACTTGTCTTATTCTGCTTTGTCGGCGAAATATTTTAAACAATCCGGACACAGACAGGTATCGTATTGGGAGTTTATCTCATCACGGGTCTTTTCGGAAATGCTCACTTCAAAGCACCAGCATTTTCCTGATTTACTGCAATGAAATTCGTTACCGCACCTTGGGCACTGTTCTTTGGCAATAAGTATTTTTTTATCAATCATGAGTTTACGCCTCCAGCTCCAGACTTACAAAATCCATTTTACCACCCAGTGGCGGATTTAACTTCCTGATTTTTAGCCTTGCATGCTCTACCGCTTCGAATTCCATTTTTACACGGGTTAAAATCCTTCGGCCAACGTGTTCCAGCAACTTTGAATCCGTCTGCATCTCTTCCTTTACACATTGAAAAACAGACTGGTAATTAACCGTGTCGTGCAGGTTATCAGTCTGTTCAGCCCGTAAAGTATCGACCGTTAAAAACAAATCGACACGAAATTTTGTGCCTATTACCTGCTCTTCTTTAAAACAGCCGTGGTAAGCAAAAAATTCCATCCCTTCGATAGAAATGATTGACATATTTTTTCTTTAAATGTATTGTTGTTTATACTTTATTTACTGATAACTAATTGTTTTAATTACTCAACTTTTCCCAGCTCATGCAAGCCTCGTTCCATTCTGTTCAGCGTTTCCTCCTGTCCGATCAGCGCGATGATGTCGAAAAGATGAGGGCCTTTTAAAGCACCTACAATAAGCAAGCGAAAGGCATTCATTACCGCTCCCATACCATATTGCTTTTGTTCCATCCAGGCCTTTGTCATTTCTTCCAGGTTGCCGGCTGAAAAATCATCAATGGTAGCGAGCTTGTTTTTTAGTTCAGTCATTTGTTCAAAAGAATCCTTCTTCCATCTTTTTTTCACAGCCTGTTCATCAAACTGATCCGGGGTTTGAAAAAAGAAAGACGACTGATCCCATAACTCGCTAACGAAGTTAACACGCTCTTTCACTAGTCCTACTACTTTCGTTACAAAGGGTAATTCTACGAAAAGGCCTTGTTTTTCGATCAAAGGCATAAACAAAGCAGCCAGTTCGGCATCATCCTTTTTTACCAGATACTGATGATTAAACCATGCGGCTTTGGCCGGATCGAACTTAGCACCCGATTTCCCCACGCGTTCAATTGAAAAAAGACTGATCAGCTCCTCCATCGAAAACAACTCCTGTTCCGTACCGGCGTTCCACCCCATTAAGGCCAGCATGTTGATGAAAGCTTCCGGGAAATACCCGTCCTCGCGGTATCCTCTCGACATTTCTTTCGAAACGGGGTCTGTCCATTGCAACGGAAAAACCGGGAATCCAAGCCGGTCGCCGTCACGCTTGCTCAGCTTGCCATTGCCTTCTGGTTTGAGCAGCAGAGGAAGGTGAGCAAACTCAGGAGCATCCCATCCAAAAGCCTCATATAACAACACATGAAGAGGTAAGGAGGGCAGCCACTCTTCGCCCCTGATGACATGGCTTATTTCCATCAGGTGATCGTCAACAATGTTGGCCAGGTGATAGGTAGGCATGCCATCCGATTTAAACAAAACTTTATCGTCGAGTACTTGTGTGTTCACCTCTACGCGGCCACGGATCAGGTCGTTCATTACCACAACACGGTTTTCAGGCATGGCAAAACGCACTACATAAGGAGTGCCGTCTTGAATCAGGCTCAAACAAGCTTCAGGAGACATCGTTAACGAATTCCTGAGGTTTTTCCTGATTTCAGCATTGTAGATGAATGTTCGTTTTTCTGCTTCGAACGTGCTACGTATCCCGGCCAGTTCTTCCGGCGTATCGAAGGCGTAGTAGGCATGCCCTGACTGTATCAGTTGGTCGCTGTATCCGGCATAAATGTCTTTTCGTTCCGATTGGATATAGGGTCCAAATGGCCCACCCTGGTTCACTCCTTCATCGAATTTGATGCCACACCAATTAAACGAATCAATAATATACTGTTGCGCACCGGGCACAAAACGCGTTTGATCAGTGTCTTCAATGCGCAGAATCATTTTTCCGCCATGATGCTTGGCAAAGAGATAGTTGTATAAGGCTGTCCGAACGCCACCAATATGTAGCGGTCCGGTTGGGCTGGGGGCAAAGCGTACCCTGATATTTTTCTGGTTCATGCTATTTTTATTTCGCTGCAAAGATAGCTAGTCTTTGTAAGAAATCGTCAGACACCTCATCAGATAGGTCGTGAAAAGAGTGATTTGCCTGTGTTAACCTGCTCTAATCAAAAACTATTTCTGCCAATGCAATGCGCCATGTAAACAAAATCTTTAACTTTGGCTGATAATCGACCCCGATGTTTTGACAGTTCTTAGCATGGGGTTTAGATAATAAAGCGCGAATAAACTATACCGATAATGAAGAAAAAGAATCACCTGATTTTATGTGTTATAGGCCTGCTTATGCCCTTTTTAGTTTGGGCACAAACAGCCGACAAAAGTGACTGGGCGGGAGGATACCCCGAAGGCTGCACCTCGATTACTGTTGGAAAACTTGCCAGTTTTGATGGCTCGGTGATGACCTCACACACCGACGACAGTCACCGAACCCGCAGCTGGATTGACATTGTCCCTGATAAAACCCACAAAAAAGGCGAAGTGGTGAACATGTACAAGCGGGTTCAAAACGACTCTTTGGCCATGCCGGCTTATGGTCATCAATTGGTGGGCAGCATTCCTCAGGTAAGCCAGACTTATGGCTACATCAATACCGCTTATCCCAGCCTGAACACCAAGCAGTTGGGTATAGGCGAATCGACTTTCGGAGGTCGTGAGGAGCTGCAAAGCGATCAGGGTTTGATCGACTGCCAACGTCTTTGCCTGCTCATGCTGGAACGCGAAACAACAGCCCGTGGAGCTATCGCGATGGCAGGTGAGTTACTTAAGGAATATGGCTGGAACGACTACGGTGAAGCCCTTACCATTGCCGACAAAAATGAAGTTTGGCATTTTGAGGTGGTTGGCCCGGGTCGTGGAAAAAAGGGAGCCGTCTGGGTGGCGCAACGCGTGCCCGATAACCATGTTTCGGTAAACGCAAATGCAAGCACGATTAAAGAAATTGATCCGGACAACAAAGACATGTTCATGGCTTCGGAAAACATATACAGCGTGGCGCAAGAAAACGGCTGGTGGAGTCCGGGTGAGTCGTTTCAGTTTTGTTATGTTTACGCTCCCGAAAGCCGCACTTCGTTGGCCTCACGCAGGCGCGAATGGCGGGTATTCGATTTATTGGCTCCTTCGCTCAAACTCGATCCCAACCAAAGCGACTATCCTTTTTCAGTAAAACCCGACACATTGGTAACACTCGAAAAAATTATCAGCGTCTTCAAGGATTACTACGAAGGAACTCCTTTTGACATGACCAAAGATCTTACCGTTACTGATGAAAACGGAAAATCCATCATTTCGCCCCTGGCGAGTCCGCACATGCCTTACGATGCCAATAAATTGTATAAAATAAACGGAGGCTGGGGATGGCTTGGCGAACGCACCATCGCCCGCTGGTATACCATGTACGCCACCATCATCCAATTGCGTAACTGGCTTCCCGACGAGATTGGCGGTGTGGAATGGTTAGCCATGGACAATGTGGCCACTTCCATTTATGTGCCTGTTTACGGATGCGTGAGTGACTTGCCCGTGCAATATAAAACTCCAGGCAGAGTAAATGGATATACACTAAATTCGGCCTGGTGGATTTTTAACCGGTTGGGAACACTGGCTTCGCAGCGCTGGGGCGAGATGCGGCATGATGTGGATGCCGTGTGGATGCCTATGCAGAAGCAGCTGATTGAGGAACAGAAATCAATTGACCAGGAAGCCTTGAAACTTTTTGAGAAAAGTCCGGAAAAAGCCATCATTTTCCTCGATAATTATTCCAACCAACAGGGAGAGAAAGTGATGGAGGAAGCCATTAAATTGGGGGATTTCCTCTGGACAAAATACGATGAGAAATTTTAAACTTTGTATGGTTATAAAAGGACTGACCATCCTGACAGAGTAATTGCCGATGTTATGTACCGACTACAAGAAAGTATGCCCTGCCCATACAGGTTAATGTGGGGGTGGTTTCCGAAAAACCTTAAGAGTAGGAATAAATAAAATAGAATTGTTATGAAAAATCTTTTCAAATTATTGGTAATTGTGTTGTTGTTGGGTTATGGATCACAAAGCTTTGCCCAAACATTCGCTGCGAAGGCTGGGTTAAACCTGACAAATATGCTGTCAAAAGACGATGACAAAACCTATAGCAAGGATTTTAAAACAAAAGTGGGATTCCATATTGGTGGCACAGCAGAATTTGAAATCACTGAAATGTTTTCCTTTGAAACCGGGCTCTTTCTTTCTACACAAGGGTATAAAGTAAACACCAGTTTTGGAGACTTTACTACAAACTTGCTTTATGTGAACATTCCACTTACTGGAAAGGCCCGTTATGAACTTGACGATTTCAATATTTACGGACTCTTTGGTCCTTGTGTCGGTTTGGGGTTGTCAGGAAAAGTAAAATCAGGTGGCAATAGTTCAAACATTGATTGGGGTTCTGGTGAAGACAACGATTTAAAAAGATTTGACTTTGGTTGGATAATTGGTGCAGGCATCGAATATGGCCCGTTCGTAGGCGGTTTACAGTATCAGCTGGGGTTAGCCAATATTGCTGCCAGCAATGAGGATGGTTTCAGGGTTAAAAACCGGGTATTTCAAATTACCTTTGGATACCGGTTTGGGTTAGATTAGCATTTTTTTACAAACCGATATTACATGGCATCAGGAGTTTTTCGTTAGCGAATTACCTCTGGTGCTTTTTTTTATCAAGGGGTTTCCTTTCACGGTAAAGCTTGCTCAGTTTCCTGTATTTCAAATAGGTAGCTTTCGCCGAAAGGGTACAGATTTCAAACCCGGCTTTACCATCGAGCAGACCGAGGTTAAAAAAGTAGTCGCGAATAAATTTGGATAAGGGACTGAGCCACATTTTCAAACAGGAAGGCTTTTTCCCGGCTTGGTAATAGGCTTGTGCTGCAATATCAGTAAAGCGTTCAATTTGCTTAAAATGATCGTCACGGGTGTAATAGCTGTAATGCAGAATGTCGCCTTTCAGGTGTTTAATGGTGCTTCCATCTTCCAAAAAAAACTGATCGTGCGGATTTATGCCCCCCCATTTGCCTTTGGTGTGGTCGAACAGGCGCAGCTTGGTGTCGGGATACCAGCCACAATGCCGGATCCACTTTCCACAGTAATTGGTAAAACGGTTCATCGTATATCCGGTAGCCGAAAAACTCCTTTTTGTCTCTTGTATACTGTTTATTAATTCCGGCGAAAGGGCCTCATCCGCGTCAAGCGAAAGCACATGATCATGGGTGGCGAATTTTAAAGCAAAGTTTTTTTGTTCAATATAACCCAGAAACGGTTGTTCGATAAACCGGACGCCATATTTCAGGCAAATGGCTTTGGTTTGGTCGGTTGAAATGGAATCAACCACCACCATTTCATCCGCGATTTCCTTTATGGACTCCAGACAGCGTGCTATATTTCGCTCCTCGTTATAGGTGATAACAACAACCGATAATTTGATCATATACCGTGTTTTTTAGCAAAGTTACGTTAACCAGGCGACATTTTTAACTTTTGTTTATTTGTCGTTTTTCACTTTGGGAACGATTCCTTTGGCTTTCATCAATTTCAGAATTTCCGGTATGGCGGCCTTACCGGCGCTCAGTCCGGCTTCATACATTTGTTGGTTGTCTTTGCTGCTCATCAGTGGAAAGTTTTTTAAATCAGGTTTAATAACAATGTCGGCCTGTTTCAATTTTTCTTCTTTTAGGGCATGTGCAGCTATCGAAAAAGACCGTTGATACACCGCGATATAGTTTTTAAAGGTGGTCAATGTGTCGAAATCGGCCATTACATCAACGGCAATGATTAAGTTGGCATGATATTGTTTGGCCACATCGGCCGGAACAGCGTTCAGCACACCACCGTCAACAAAAGTTGTTCCATACATTTTTACAGGCTCAAACAGTCCGGGAATAGCGCAGCTTGCATTTACTGCGGGAGCAATAGGTCCGGAGGCTAAGGCTACTGAATTACCTGTCTCCAAATCTGTTGTCACTGCCACAAAGGGGATTGGCGTATCTTCGATTTTCGAATGATGCAGGTTCTCTAAAAGAAATTTTTGCAGCTTTTTTCCCGAGATAAACCCTTCGCGTGAGCGAAACAGACTAAAATCGAACACTGTTTTTACCGTAGCACTTGAAGTAAGAGGAATCAATGAGTCGATGTGTGGATAGTCGGCGTATAGTGCACCGGCGAAGCTGCCGGCACTGGTTCCAACCACCAGATCAATTGGTATGCCGGCCTCCTCCAGGGCTTTTATCACGCCCACGTGGGCAACACCACGAAATGCTCCTCCTCCCAAAACCAAGGCTACTTGTGGCGTCGACACTATTGCTTTAGGTGTGGGTAGTTTCGCCGGAGTATCGACAACCATAAATTTACGCGAGCACGACGCCATGACAAGCAGTAAGGCCAATGTCGAAATGATAAAAATTTTTGATTTCATTTGGAAGAGGTTTTAGTAAATTAATCAGTGTATTGTTTGGCTGCTTTCTTTTTTATAATCAGTAAAATGGCTTTAGGCAGGATTTCAAAAAACAGGGGAGAATGTCCCAACGATTCTCCATCTGTTTCCAAAAAGGCTTTGTGCGCGGGTTCGGATTGTATGGTAAACGATTTTCCGGTAAACGTGGCCACTTCTTTCAGGTGAATAAACGATCCATCATATACCTGATGAATATGGCGCAATACCTTCGATTTTCGCATCTTTTTGATGATGGTTACATCAAAGAGGCCATCGTTTGGTATGGCATTTGGCAGCTGTTTCATCCCTCCACCATTAAACTTACATATCCCGATGCTCATGCTAAAAACAGATCCGGAAAAAACTTCTTCATCATCGCGTTGGAGGGTAACGTGCACCGGATGAAACTGAAACAGTCCGGTTACCAGACTATACAAATACGAAAGCGGGCCTCCCGATCCTCTTATTTTCAGCAAGTTGGTTTTTTTCGCCACCAGCGCATCGAATCCCATGCCGGCAATATTCACAAAATAGCGGTGGTTGGAAAGGGTATCGTGCAAATAACTTACCCGGCCAACATCCTGCAAGATGGTATGTTGTTTCAGCAGGATTTTGATCTGTTTTTGGTAGCTCTTTGGCATTTCGTACATACGACCCCAATCGTTGCCCGTGCCTACGGTTATTAATCCAACTTTTACCTTGTCGGGAGAAATCCTGGTTTGTTTGAAAACGCCATTAACAACTTCATTTAAAGTGCCGTCACCACCAACGGCAACAATTTTATCGTAATTTTTTGTTTCGATGAGTTGCTTAACCAAATCGATTATGTGGTGCGGATGAGTTGAAAAATGTACATCAAACTGAAATCCAGCCTCCAGCAATAACCGGCTAATTTTTGGCCAGTCCGACTTGGCTTTTGATCCACCAGCGTGTGGATTAACAATCACTAACCAGGGTGTAGTATTTTCCAAAGTTCGGGTTTTCAATTAATTGATTGAATAATTCTTTTCAGTTTATTCCGTATTCTTGCACCAGTCGACAGTTTTATCTGATCAGGATAAGGTTTTGTCCAGGGTTTTCCCAGTTCAAGTATTTGGCTGTAGAATGTCCGTGAAGTTAGTCCCCATTTGTTTAAAAACATGCGACTTCCTTTGTTGTGGCGTATGCGTTTGGTTGATCGTGACCCGAAGTGGTACACTTTGCTTGCGCCAATTCCTTTAAAAATCCGCACCCCCAGTTGCCAAAGTTTCATCGAAAAATCGGGATCGCTATACATGCCTGGGGAGAACTCGATGCTGAAACCACCCACCAGATCCCATATTTTTTTGTGTACAACACTCGGAGGCCATGAGCTTCCCTGCCAATCGGGTTTTTTTAATTCGGCAAAAGAAGCGATAAGTGCCTCTTCCTGAAAATTTTCCGGGGATGTTCCAAAATCGCGGATGATGGCCACGTAGTTAGGGTTATTGAGTTGTTTGGGTTCGATAAGGGTGGCTGAGAGATAAAAGTAGGGAGTGTTAAGCCGGGTAATTTCCTCAGCCAGGTATTTATCCCAATCCGGACAGGGAATCATGTCGTCGTTCATGTATACCAGGTAGTCGTGTTTGGCTAACGACCGACAGGCATTTACTGCAAAACAAACCCCTTTGTTTTCGGCGGCATGCACGTAGTCGATGTCGGTTTGTGTTTGTAACCATTCGGTAGTGCCATCAGCCCCCTCGTTGATAAAAACGATGATTTGATTATGAAAAAGCGAATATTTCCGCAATCCGCTGAGGCATAGCTTAAGGTATTCTAGGCTGTTCCAGGTTGGAATCAGGATGGAGAATTGCTCCGTATGTTGTGAGCGAACGACTTCTGTTAATCCTTCTTTCATGTAAAATGGTGAAATTGAACAAGCCAAAGATAGGGTTTTTAGCTTTGTCGCAGCGCGAATAAAAAACACGGTTTTTAAAATAAGGAATTGTTGCCTGAGTTTGCTTACCTTTGACCCCGAAAATCGGCTCACTGCCGCTGAGGCCTGAGCTTTGTTTACCGTCTATGAAAAAATTCTATCGTGTCCTGGCCTATATTAAGCCTGAGCTCCCCTACGCGGGTTTAAACGTGCTTTTTAACCTGTTCACCATTGTGTTTTCGCTATTTTCGTTTGCCTTGCTCATCCCATTTTTAAACTTGCTTTTCGGCATTGATGATTTGGTTACTGTGGAGCCTGAGCTGGCGTTCAACACGAAATCGTTCATGAATTATTTGAACTATCAAATAAGTACGGTTATCGTGGCCAATGGTAAAATTACGGCGCTGATTTACATTTGTCTCGTACTCATTGCCGCCTTTTTCTTGCGAAATCTGTCACGGTTTCTGTCGATGTATTTTATGGCCAACGTGCGCATCGGGGCGATCAAAGGCATCAGAAACGCCATTTACAATAAACTGCTTATCCTGCCACTTTCGTTTTTCTCTAAAAACAAAAAGGGCGATATTATTGCACGGGTAACCACCGATGTTCAGGAAGTCGAGTTCTCGATTATGAACTCTCTTGAAATGATTATTCGCGATCCGGTAACCATTATTGCTTATGTGGCTTTTATGCTGAGTATGAGCCCGCAACTCACTTTGTTTGTACTCATCATTTTGCCTGTTACGGGCTTCCTTATCGGACAAATTGGGAAAAGCCTGCGTAAGCAATCGAAAATAGGTCAGAATAAATTTGCCGGACTGCTCTCCAATATCGAGGAAACCATCTCCGGGTTAAGGATTATCAAGGCGTTCAATGCCATCGATTACTCGGAAAAAAAGTTTAAAGGACAAAATGAAGATTATTCCAAACTACTTATTTGGATTTACCGTCGCCGTGATTTGTCCTCACCGATGAGCGAATTCCTGTCGTCGGTAGTCATTATTTTTGTGTTGTGGTTTGGCGGACAAATGGTTTTGTCAGACACCCCAACCATTCAGGCTGCTGATTTCATCACTTACATCGTGGTTTTTTCGCAGATTATTCCTCCGGCTAAAACTTTTGCTCAGGGTTTCTACAGCATTCAAAAAGGGATTGCCTCTGCCGAGCGTATTTTCGAGGTTCTGGATGCTGAAGAAGTGATTGAAGAAAAGCCCAATGCACTACCGGTGAAAGGTTTTGAAAAGGAGATTGAATTTAGAAACGTGTTTTTTAAATATGAAAATGAACTTATCCTCAAAGACATCAACCTGAGGATAGAGAAAGGGAAGATGATCGCGCTGGTGGGCGAGTCGGGGGGAGGTAAATCAACCATGGTTGACTTATTGCCTCGTTTTTATGATGTTACCGATGGTAGTCTTCTCATCGATGGGAAAAACATAAAAGACCTCCGCATTGATGAAACACGTGGGCTTATGGGCATTGTTTCGCAGGAAAGTATACTGTTCAACGATTCGATTTTTAACAACATTGCTTTTGGACGCAAGGATGTTACGATGGACGATGTGGTAAACGCCGCCAAAGTCGCCAATGCACATGATTTTATTATGGAATCAGAGCAGGGATATGAAACCAACATCGGCGACCGTGGCGTAAAGCTTTCGGGAGGACAGCGTCAACGGTTGAGCATTGCCCGTGCAGTATTGGCCAATCCACCAGTGTTGATACTCGATGAAGCTACTTCGTCTCTTGACACAGAATCTGAAAAACTGGTGCAGAACGCTTTGTTTAACGTGATGAAAGACCGTACCACGGTAGTTATTGCCCACCGCCTTTCAACTATACAGCACGCCGATGAAATCATCGTGCTTAAAAAAGGCGAAATCGTGGAGCGAGGCACTCACAGCGAATTGTTGAAACTGGAAGGAACTTATAAACGGCTTCAGGATTTGCAGACTTTTAAGTAAGGCAGGTGCACTTGGTGGTGTGGCTGTTATACTAGTCGCCAATACAGGCTATTCAATATATGGGCTAATTAGTTAAAAATTAATACCTTTGCCTCTCAAATCAAAAGCTAACAGGAATGAATAAACTTTACTTTTTAACCACAATTTTAATCATGATGTCGTTGGGATCGTGCAATCAGATGGAACAAAAAAAGGATGTTGTCCGAAATAATCCGTTACTCGAAAAATTTGATACGCCTTTTGGTGTTCCTCCTTTCGGAGAAATTCAACTGCAAGATTACCTTCCTGCCTTTCAGGTTGCTATGGAAGAGCAAAATGCGGAAATTGAAGCCATTGTTAACCAACCTGAAGCGCCCGATTTTTACAATACCCTCGAAGCGATGGCTTATAGTGGAGAACTGCTTGATCAGGTAGCCGCCATATTTTTTGGTCAGCTTAGCGCCAACACGAGCACTGAGATGCAGGATCTGGCTGAAGAAATTTCGCCGCTTTTATCTGAACACAGCGACAATATCAGCCTGAATCCCGGACTTTTTAAGCGCGTAAAAGCGGTATATGACCAACAGGATAAAAGTCAGCTCAGTGATGAACAGGAATTCCTGTTGGAAAATGTGTACAAAGATTTCGTGCGCAGCGGAGCTAACCTTCCTGCGGAGCAACAGACAGAATTAAAAGACATTAACCAGCAGCTTTCGACGTTAACGCTGAAGTTCGATCAGCATGTGCTCGATGAGAACAATGCTTTTCAATTGGTTATCGATAACGAAGCCGATTTGGCCGGATTGCCTGCCAGCGTCGTGCAAATGGCTGCCCAGCAAGCTACCGAGGCCGGTGAAGCCGGAAAATGGGTGTTTACCCTGCAAAAACCAAGCATGATTCCGTTTTTGCAATATGCCGACAACCGCGAGCTGAGGCAACAGTTGTATCAGGCATACCTGAACAGGGGAAACCACGACAACGAACTCGACAACAAAAAACTGCTGTCCGACATCATAAACCTTCGTATACGCAAAGCCCATTTGTTAGGCTATCCTACCTACGCCGACTATGTGTTAGAAGAAAGAATGGCCAAAACACCTGATAACGTGATGAAATTTCTCAACCAGGTATGGGAAGCCGCTCTTCCGGTAGCTCAGGAAGAAGTATCACAGATGCAGGAAATAATAGACACTGAAGGGGGTGGGTTTAAACTCCAAAGCTGGGATTGGTGGTATTATGCCGAAAAGCTGAGGAAACAAAAATATGACCTTGACGACAGCGAACTGCGGCCATATTTTAAGCTTGAAAACGTGCGTGATGGTGCTTTTATGGTCATTAATAAATTGTACGGCATAACCTTTAAGCCACTCAACGACCTGCCACTCCCGCACCCGGATGCCCAAGCCTACGAGGTAATTGACAACGATGGAAGTTGTTTGGGCATCATGTACATGGACTTTTTTCCACGCGAAAGTAAACAAGGTGGGGCATGGCAAGGTGAATACCGCGTGCATCAGGTGTTGCCCGATGGTGAAGAAGTGAAGCCCGTCATTACAGTGGTTTACAATTTTACACGTCCCTCAGGCGATTTGCCTTCGCTGATAAATTTCGATGAAGTGGAGACCTTGTTCCATGAGTTAGGTCATGCTTTGGATGGGTTGTTTGCGAAAAATGTGTACCCCGAAACTTTTATTCCTACCGATTTTGTTGAACTTCCGTCTCAGATATTAGAACATTGGGCTACAGAGCCGGAGGTGCTAAAAGCTTATGCCATTCATTATCAAACCGGCGATACCATTCCGGATTTGCTAATTGAAAAAATCAACAACAGCAGGTTTTTCAACCAGGGATTCAACAATGTGGAATACCTGGCCGCTTCCTTGCTCGACCTTTCATACCATCAGCTTACCGACACCGGAGCGATTGATATCGGGGTTTTTGAAGCCAATTACCTAAACGATCTGGGGTTAATAGATGAAATTGAGCCGCGTTACCGCAGCACGTATTTCACCCACATCATCGGGGGCTACGAGTCGGGATACTACAGTTATTTGTGGTCGGCGGTATTAGATCACGACGCTTTTGAAGCTTTTCGCGAGCATGGCCTCTACGATCAGGCTACAGCCAACAGTTTCAGGGAGAATATATTGGCAAAAAGCGGTACAAGCGACCATGAACAACTTTACCGCGATTTCAGAGGCAAAGATCCATCGGTAGAGGCCTTGTTGAAAAATAGAGGGCTGAAATAATCTTCGTAGAAGCGTCAGGCTATTTTTAATCCGGTTCGTTTTACTAACTCGATCAAAGGAGAATTTTTATTGTAGTCAAATCTGCTTTTTTCAACTAGATAAGGCGCTATTTTTGTGTTTACTTTTCTGGTTAAGTTCCATATTTTGCCGGATGCATAATCATCTTCCGTCTCTGTAACAATCATTATGTCAATATCGCTGTCTTCCTTGGCTGTATTTAATAAATAGCTGCCATACAAAAAGGCCTTGTCCACAACAATCCCTTCAGAACGTAAAATGAAAACATATTTTTTTAATAGCACTACATATTCCTTCTATATTGCCCTCCAACAGCGAATAATGCGCCTGTTATCTGTCCTATGGAAGCTGTTTTGGTGGCTTCCATAAGTGCTTCAAAAATATTTTCGTTGTTTATGGCTTTTTGTTGCAGCAGTTCCATGGCGGCACGTGTTTCTTCAGCCCAGGTTTGGTGTAGCTGTTCCAGCATATGAATCTGGTATTGCTTTTCCGTTTCCGTGGCACGAATAACTTCGCCGGGGATAACCGTTTTTGAGCCTTCTTTTCCCAGAAAGGTGTTCACCCCGATAATGGGCAGATCGCCTGAGTGTTTCAGGTGTTCGTAATACAGGCTTTCTTCCTGTATTTTTCCGCGCTGATACATTGTCTCCATTGCACCCAACACGCCGCCGCGTTCGGTAAGACGGTCCATCTCGCTTAAAATGGCTTCCTCAACCAGGTCGGTTAATTCCTGAATGATAAAGGCACCTTGCAGCGGATTTTGGTTTTTAGCCAGCCCCAGTTCGTGGTTAATAATCATTTGAATGGCCATGGCGCGACGCACACTTTCTTCGGTAGGTGTTGTGATAGCCTCGTCGTAGGCGTTGGTATGCAACGAGTTGCAGTTGTCGTAAATGGCGTACAAGGCCTGTAGGGTGGTTCTGATGTCGTTGAAGTCGATTTCTTGCGCATGCAACGAGCGCCCCGACGTCTGGATATGGTATTTGAGCTTCTGCGCTCTTTCGTCGCCTCCGTATTTCAGTTTCATGGCTTTTGCCCAGATCAGTCGCGCCACTCGCCCTATTACTGCGTATTCCGGATCTTCGCCATTGCTGAAGAAAAAACTCAGGTTGGGAGCAAACTGGTTGATATCCATGCCTCTCGACAGGTAATATTCCACGTAGGTGAACCCATTGGCCAGGGTGAAAGCCAGCTGACTGATAGGATTGGCTCCCGCTTCAGCGATGTGGTATCCTGAGATGCTCACGCTGTAGAAATTACGCACATTATTGGAAATGAAATATTCCTGAATATCTCCCATGAGCTTGAGCGAGAAATCGGTCGAAAAAATGCAGGTGTTTTGCGCCTGGTCTTCTTTTAATATGTCGGCCTGTACTGTTCCCCGAACTTTGGAAATGGTGTCTTTTTTAATCTTTTGATAAATCTCAGCAGGCAACACCATGTCGCCGGTAACACCCAACAGCATCAGTCCAAGGCCATTATTTCCTTCCGGGATAGTACCCTGATAGGCCGGACGTTTGGTTTTGCGTTGACTATATATTTCTTCGATTTTTTGGTTTACTTCTTCCTCCAGTCCGTTGGCCTTGATATACAATTCGCATTGCTGGTCGATAGCGGCATTCATAAAATAGCCCACCAACGTAGGAGCTGGCCCATTGATGGTCATCGACACAGAGGTAGTAGGGTCGGCGAGGTTAAACCCGGAGTAAAGTTTTTTAGCGTCGTCGAGGCAGGCGATGCTCACCCCGGCGTTACCAATTTTTCCATAGATATCAGGTCTTAAATCCGGATCTTCGCCATATAAAGTCACCGAATCGAAGGCTGTCGACAGGCGTTTGGCCGGAAGTCCTTTACTTACGTAATGAAAGCGTCTGTTGGTACGTTCCGGACCACCTTCTCCGGCAAACATGCGGGTGGGATCTTCATTTTCACGTTTAAAAGGAAAAACGCCGGCGGCATACGGAAATTCACCAGGAACGTTTTCTTTTAGTACCCATTTTAAAATTTCCCCCCAGCTCTGGTAGGGAGGCAGGCACACTTTTGGAATTTGCAGATGTGATAGCGATTCGGTGTGGGTCGCAATTTTAAGCTCTTTGTCTCTTACCTTAAACACAAAAAACTCATCCTGATAGGCTTTTTTGGTTTGTTGCCAGTTGTCAAGGATTTCTTTATTCGCCTGATCGAGCTGACGATCAACCTTTTTGGTTAGGTCAGAAACAGCATTCGCGGCAGCCGTTTCGCCTCTTTGATTCAGCAAACCTACAGTTTGTTGCAAGCTGAACAGCTGCTGTGCTACTTCGCTTTGCTGCTGAGCCCACCGGTTATAACCGCGCACGGTTTCAGCAATTTCAGACAAATACCTCACCCGATGTGGAGGGATAATATATATTTTTTCGGGTGAATGATTCAGTTCGGTTTTTTCACTTCCAAAATGAACTCCTGTAACACGTTGAATGGTGGCCAGCAGGTGGGTGTACAACCCATTTACTCCCGGATCGTTGAACTGAGAGGCTACCGTGGCAAATACCGGCATTTGATCGGCATCCTGATCAAAAAGCTGGCGGTTACGCTGGTATTGCTTTTTAACATCACGCAGGGCATCAATGGCTCCGCGTTTGTCGGCTTTGTTCAGCGCAATAAGGTCGGCATAGTCGAGCATATCGATTTTTTCGAGTTGACTCGCAGCGCCATATTCAGGAGTCATAACGTAAAGTGAGAGGTCGCTGTGATCGATGATAGCCGAATCAGACTGTCCGATGCCGGATGTTTCGAGGATGATAAAGTCGAATCCGGCAGCCTGGGCAATATGTTCAGCATCTTTTACGTATTTCGAAATACTCAGATTCGATTGCCGTGTAGCGAGCGACCGCATGTACACACGTGGGTTATCGATGGCATTCATCCGGATGCGGTCGCCGAGGAGTGCTCCTCCCGACTTCCTTTTCGAAGGATCTACCGAGATGATGGCCATATGCTTTTCAGGAAAATCACGTAAAAACCGCCTTACAATTTCATCGATAAGCGACGATTTACCTGCTCCGCCAGTTCCGGTTATCCCCAGCACGGGAGATTGTTTCTGACGGGGATGTTTCTCCAGCTCTTCGAGCAGCGGAGCTATCTGGTCGCGGTAATTTTCGGCAGCCGAAATCAGTTGGGCAATGGCCACATAATTTTGGTTATAAATATCTTCCGGTTTAACCTTGATGTCGCAGCCTGTAGGGAAATCCGATTTTTCGAGCAAATCGTTTATCATGCCCTGTAAGCCCATCACCATGCCATCATCAGGGCTATAGATGCGCGTAATGCCGTAAGCATGAAGCTCTTTGACTTCCTCAGGCAAAATCACGCCACCACCTCCGGCGAAAATACGAATGTGACCACAGCCTTTTTCATGAAGCATGTCGAACATATACTTTAGAAACTCCATGTGACCGCCCTGATAACTGGTCAGGGCAATGGCCTGGGCATCTTCCTGGATGGCCGTGTTTACAATTTCGTGAACCGAGCGGTTGTGTCCAAGATGGATTACTTCAGCCCCTGAGGCCTGAATAATGCGGCGCATTACATTGATGGCTGCATCATGTCCGTCGAAAAGCGAAGCCGCGGTTACGATACGGATATGGTTTTTAGGCTTATAAACCGAGATATGCTGCATGGCGATAATTTGTATTTTTTTTGAACGTGGGCAAAGATAATAACTTTCGGCCTTTTTTAAGCTATCGGGAAAAATGGGGAGGGGGAAGCGGGAAGCGGGGAGCGGGAAGCGGGAAGCGGGAAGCAGGAAGCGGGAAGCGGGAAGCGGGAAGCTGGGAGCGGGAAGCTGGGAGCGGGAAGCAGGAAGCGGGAAGCGGGATGCTGGGAGCTTTTGAACATCGAATATTTAGCTCCAGACCCGCCGGGTTGAAAAAACCCGACGGGTCTGAGTAGGAACTCCGGCTTACTTTATCTCGCTGCCGTTACTAAAATTTTCGGTTGGGCTCACAAAACACAGTTTCCCGTCTTTGTCTTCAGCCATGAGTATCATTCCCTGCGACTCGATGCCTTTGAGTTGCCGTGGTGCTAAATTAACCAGAATACTTACTTTTCTCCCGATTATGTTTTCGGGCTCGTAAAATTCGGCAATGCCTGAAACCACAGTACGTTTGTCTATTCCTGTGTCTATTTTGAGCTTGAGCAACTTCTTGGTCTTCGGTACTTTTTCTGCTTCCAGAATGGTTCCGGTGCGGATGTCCATTTTCATGAAATCATCATAGGCTATAACTTCTTTTGCCGGTTTTGCAGGAGCAGCCAATTCGTTTTGTTTTTTGGTATCGAGGAGTTTCTGCACTTGTTTTTCTACTTCGCTGTCTTCGATACGTGAAAACAAAAAGTCCGGATTGTTGAGCTGATGACCCGGTTTCAGCAGGTCATCGCTTCCGGCCTCTGCCCATTTCAAGTCGCTTATTCCAATCATGTTTTGCAGCTTTTCAGCTGAAAAAGGCAGAAACGGTTCCGACAGGACGGCCAGGTTGGCTACAATTTGCAAAGAAACGTTCAAAATCATTTTAACCTGATCTTCATCGGTCTTGATGAGTTTCCAGGGTTCCATCTCGGTGAGGTATTTGTTGCCCAAACGTGCCAGGTTCATGAGCTCAGAGAGGGCTTCGCGAAAACGGTATCGCTCTATTGAAGACCCGATAATAGAAGGATAACGCGACATTTCCAGCAAAGCTGTTTTAGAAACCTCGTCCAGCTCCCCACGGGGCGGTACCTGACCTCCAAAATATTTTTGGGTCAGCACCAGGGTTCTGTTAACGAAATTTCCATAAATGGCCAGCAGTTCGTTGTTGTTGCGCGCCTGAAAATCTTTCCAGGTAAAATCGTTGTCTTTTGTCTCAGGCGCGTTGGCGGTGAGCACATAACGCAACACATCCTGTTTTCCGGGGAAATCTTCGAGGTATTCGTGAAGCCACACAGCCCAATTTCTCGAAGTTGAAATCTTGTCATTTTCCAGGTTTAAGAATTCGTTGGCCGGCACATTCTCGGGGAGAATAAAACTCCCTTCGGCTTTGAGCATGGCCGGAAAAATGATGCAATGAAACACGATGTTGTCTTTTCCGATAAAATGCACCAAGCGCGTATCTTCATTTTTCCAGTAAGGCTGCCAGTCATTTCCTGTTTTTTCCGACCATTCTTTTGTGGCCGAAATATAGCCTATGGGGGCATCAAACCACACATACAGCACTTTGCCTTCGGCATTTTCGAGCGGAACATTCACACCCCAGTCGAGGTCGCGGGTAACGGCACGTGGTTTTAAACCCTGATCGACCCAACTCTTTACCTGTCCGTAAACATTGGTTTTCCAGTCGTCTTTGTGGCCTTCCAGAATCCACTCGGTGAGCCAGGGCTCGTACGCTTCAAGGGGGAGGTACCAATGTTTGGTTTCTTTGAGCACAGGTACATTTCCGCTCAAGGCCGATTTGGGATGAATAAGTTCCAGTGGACTTAATGACGTGCCACAGCTCTCGCACTGATCGCCATAAGCGCGTTCGAAGCCGCAATGCGGACAAGTTCCGGTGATGTAACGGTCGGCCAAAAACTGGCTGTTCTCTTCATCAAAATATTGCAGGTTCGTTTTCTCGATGAATTTGTCGTTATCGTAAAGTTTTTTAAAAAATTCAGATGCAGTCTGGTGGTGAATGGGTGCTGATGTGCGCGAATACACATCGAACGATATGCCAAAATCTTTAAATGACTCTTTAATCTGGTGGTGGTAACGGTCGACAACCTGCTGAGGTGTAATGCCTTCGTTGCGGGCTTTGATGGTTATTGGCACGCCATGTTCATCAGATCCGCCGATAAAAAGCACCTCTTCTTCCTTCAATCTGAGGTAGCGTGCATAGATATCGGCAGGCACGTAAACACCTGCCAAATGACCGATGTGGATAGGCCCGTTGGCATAAGGCAGAGCCGAAGTTATGGTAGTTCTGTTAAATTTTTTGGACATACAATTTAAATTTCCGTAATTTCGGCAAAGTTAATCAATCGAAGCAAATATGATTAGTCCTCCGCCCCTGAAAAAGGGAGATAAAATTGCGCTTGTAGCGCCTGCCCGCAAAATTGCCTTTGAAGAGGTAGCCTATGCTGTTGAATTCATCAATAACAAAGGTTTTGAAGCCGTTTTTCATGATAGCCTTTTTGCTCAATATCACCAGTTTGCCGGCAACGACAGGCATCGCACTGCGGCTTTGCAGCAATACCTCGATGACCAAACAATTCGCGCCATTTTATTTGTCAGGGGTGGTTACGGGAGCGTCCGCGTTATCGACGAGCTTGATTTCAAAGCTTTTGTGAAAAACCCAAAATGGTTAGCCGGATACAGCGACATGACAGTTTTTTTGAACCATGTGAATACCCATTGTCGCATTGAAACCATACATGGGCCAATGCCCTTTGGTTTTAAGGACAATACGCCGGGGGCAGTACAATCGTTGTTTGCCGCGTTACTTGGTAAGGCAGAGCCGGTTAAGTGGTCATGGCATCCGCTTTCACGTCCAGGGATGGCCACCGGTGAGCTTGTGGGGGGAAACTTGTCCGTGTTATACAGCCTTTTGGGTAGCAGTTCTTTTCCGGAAACCGATGGCAAAATCCTGTTTCTGGAAGATCTGGACGAATACCTGTATCACATCGACAGGATGATGATGGCCTTGAAAAGAGCTGGGAAACTGAGCCAACTTTCCGGCATGGTTGTAGGTGGCCTGACGGAGATGAGAGATAACCTTGTCCCTTTCGGGAAGACTGCCGAGGAGATTGTTAGTGAAATGGTTGAGTTATACGATTATCCGGTAGCTTTCGGATGTCCGGCCGGACACCTGGCTGACAATCAGGCCCTGATCATGGGACGTGAGGTGAGGTTGAATGTGGGCACAGGAGGAAACGTATTGGATCAGTAAAACACAAGCCTTACGCCAAAGGTACAAGAGGACATTTGTTAAAACCCTTAGGCGTTTTGCTGCTTTTCAGCAGATTTTCTTCACGTAGTAGACCAGGTCGTCTCCTTTATCATAATAGTCTTCGAACTGCGCTTTGAGGGTATAGCCATTTTTTTCGTAAAACTGACGTGTAGGCAGATACTGAGCACGACTGGCCGTTTCAACATACACGCCACTTCCTTTGAGTTGTTTTATGGTTTCTTCGGTTACCTTAAGCAGCAAGGCTCCCAAGCCCCGGTTTCGGAAATCGGCATGGGTAGCTATCCAATACAAATCAAAACTGCTTTTGGTGCATGGGATCAGGCCAAAGCAGGAGTAGGCAACGGTCTTGCCTTCAAATTCCAGAAACAGGAACTCATAACCACTGCTTTCGCCTTTTTCTAAACGTTCTTCGGCCAATTCAACGGCCACATCTATTTCTGCTTCATTGAAGAACCCGGTAGAAGTAACTATTTCGCGGATGCACTCCGGGTCGGTGCTCTTTACTTCGGTACGAATCGTGATATCTTTCATTGGATTTGCATTCATTTTACCTGTTGATTTTGCTGTAAGCGTCTTCGATGATGCGCGAAAGCACCTGACTAAAGTTATAACCGGCTTTTTCGGCAGCGGCGTAAAACCCGGCATCTGGCGATAAACAAGGGTTGGCGTTGATTTCAAGTACCAAAGGTTGATTTTGCGTATTTACCCGTAAATCGACGCGTACATAGCCCGATAAGCCGAAGACTTTCCAGCACTGATGACAGATTTCTTTCATTTTTTCCGTCAATTCCGGATCTTCCTGCTCGATGCCAAAACGGCGAACGGTGTGCTTGTACTCAAACGAATCCTCTTTCCATTTGGCCTCATATCCAACAATGAGCGGTTTCCCTTCGGGGTAATCGTTAAAAACTATTTCCGCCATAGGCAGCACTTCAGGACCTTCGTTTCCCCCAAGCATGGAGATATTGAACTCCCTGCCGGGGATAAATTCCTCGAAAAACCAAGGCCGACCGGGATTATTGAGCAGAAAAGCACTTATGTTGGCAGGGCTTCCTTTCATCACGTTAGCATCTGAAATGCCTACTGAAGCATCTTCCCAAACAGGTTTTGCGATATAGGTCGTGTCGGGCGAAAATTGTCCTGAATTTACATCGGTAATCAGCAATGGCGTGGCGATTTGATAGCTGGTCATGAGCTTTTTAGCCAGAATTTTGTTGCTCGAAACATACATGCTTTCGGCATCGCAGCCTGTATAAGGAAGGTTCAGGTGGGTTAAAAATGACGGCGACCAATGAATTAAACGTGCATCCTGTTCCAGACTTTCAACCAAGTTAATTACAAGATCGGGGTTTGCGCTAACAATCTGATCATGGATTTTTTTCAAATCAAAGTCCATGAAAAGGCGCTCACTTTCGTAACCGAGAAGTTCAAGGGTTTCTTCGATTAAACTGGCCTGATCGAGTACATCCAGTTCGTCTTCGGTGGCCTTTTCCGACAGGGCGTTGATCAGTACAATGGCTTTTTTCATGGCATTTTTATTTATTTGAGCGAATAAGTTTTTTCGTGGCCGAATCCATTATTCTTTTCATTAATTCATTGTAGGACACACCATTCAGGCGGCTCAGGATGGGCAAATCGGAATGCACGGGATGTAGACCCGCCAGCGGATTGATTTCCAGAAAATGGAGCACGCCCGCACCGTCCATGCGCATATCTACGCGTCCGCCATCTTCACATTGCAATAGTTTATAGGATTTAAGGGCGAGATTTTCGCATTGACTTTTCAAAGGCTCTTCTTCCAACGCGATATAATCGATCAGGCTTTGGTAATTTTCTTTGTTGCTGTAGGAGTAAAGCCCTTTTTCAGCATTTTCACGCTGTAGAATTTCCATTGTTCCTGTTGTTGCCGCCAACTCACCCGTGCCTGTAATCCCCACAGTAAACTCACGACCACTCAAAAAAGTTTCAACCAAAACCGGTTGCTCAAAAGTCTTTAGCAACGCCTGGCAGGTGTTGCTGAGCTCGGTAAAATTATTGACGATAGAATGGCTGTTAATGCCTTTCCCTGTTCCTTCGCCCAAAGGTTTCACGAACAAAGGGAAATTCAGGTGTACGGTCTCGATATCAGTTATTTTATACACTACTGCAAAATCGGGAGTAGGAAGTCCGGCATCTCTTATCACGCGTTTTGTGAGGCCTTTATCGAGGGTTAGCGCAAGCACCAAAGGATTTGAAAACACATAAGGGATGTTAAATCCATCCAACAAAGCCGGCACCTGAGCCTCACGGCCGATGCCATACATGCCCTCGCAAATATTAAACACCAGATCCCAGCGATGACCCGCCGCCAGCTTTCCTACCAGCTGTTTCAGGTGTCCGATACGTTCGGTTTGATATCCAAGTTGATGCAGCGTATTTTCGATCGCTTCGATGGTATCCTCCTTATCGAATTCGGCCGTTTCTTCCTCCGAGAACCCCATTTTAAGGTACTCAGATCTCAAGTCATAGGTTAATCCTATTGTCATTTCAGTATGTTTTAAAGCAATTTAAGCAGCAGTATAACGCTATACGTAGTCGGGATAGTTGTATAATTTTCCCTCGTAGTTGCGCAATATCACCTGGTTGTTTTCTTTGGCCACAAAATATTCCGGTAAGAGAGGAATTTTTCCACCGCCACCGGGGGCATCGATTACATAGTGCGGTATGGCGTAACCTGAAGTGAACCCCCGCAAATGTTTAATGATTTCAAGCCCTTTGTCAACGCTGGTGCGGAAATGCGCCGAACCCGGTATGGGGTCACATTGATACAGATAATAAGGTTTTACCCTTACCTTCAGCAGCTCGTGTGTCAGTTTGCGGTACACATCTCCTTCGTCGTTCACGCCTTTTAGCAGAACGGTCTGGCTTCCCAATGGGATACCGGCATCAGCCAAACGGATACAGGCTTCGCGTGTTTCCGGGGTAAGTTCATCGGGATGGGTAAAGTGCAGGCTCATGAACAGCGGGTGATATTTTTTGAGCATGTCGGTGAGCTTCTTGGTGATACGCATGGGCAGCACGGCGGGTACTTTTGTACCAAGTCTGATCATTTCAACATGTTCGATGGCACGCAAGCCACTCAAAAGGTATTCGATGCGTTCATCCGACAAGGTAAGCGGATCGCCACCCGAAATGATGACATCCCTGATTTCGGTATGTTGCCTGATGTAGGCCAGGGCACGATCGATTTGAGGTGTTCCGGCGTGCATTTTGTCCTTTTTCGACACCATGTGCGACCGCGTGCAATAACGGCAAAAAGCCGAGCAAAATCCAGTAGCCAGAAACAGAACCCTGTCAGGATACCGATGAACTATCAGTGGCACAGGGCTGTCATGTTCTTCGCCAAGCGGATCAGATTCTTCGCCGGGAGAAACGAGAAGTTCATCGAGGGTGGGAACCATGGTTTTGCGCAGCGGTTGCAGTTGGTTTTGCGACACGATAAGCGCGGCATAATACGGGGTGATGCGTATAGGCAGGTTCAGCGACTGTTCTTTAAATCCTTTTTCATCGTCGGTAAGCGATATCACTTGTTCGAGGGCTTCAAAGGAAGTAAAACTGTTACGTACCTGCCATTTCCAGTCGTTCCACTTTTCAGTAGAAACTGTTGGGAAATAGTTACTCCGAAAAGCTTCAGCGAGGTTTGATACAGGAAAGGTTTCGGTTGAAGGTGTGGTGGCAGTTTTTGCAAGTCCGTTTATTAAACCAACTGCGTCTCCGGAAGGCGGAGGTTCGTCAAGATCTTCCTGAACATGTGAAGATTTTGACATCAAAACATTTTTTGGTTTCATTTCTTTTTTAAGGCATTAAATGATGTGTTAACCTTATTTTTTGATCTTTTAAAAATGAAAAATTCGTACAACTTTATTCTTGATATTTTATGCAATATTATGTCATTTTAATGTTAAAAATACATGTGCAAAAAAAATTTTTCTTTTCAAAAATATGTACGTAACACACAGTATACAAATAA
This sequence comes from Bacteroidales bacterium UBA6244, assembly GCA_002440885.1. Taxonomy (GTDB): domain Bacteria; phylum Bacteroidota; class Bacteroidia; order Bacteroidales; family F082; genus UBA6244. Next base: position 5,388 of record DJVY01000141.1, on the reverse strand, counting down.
GATAAAAGTGTGCAATCAGGAATCATTTTCCGGAAGTCACCTGAAAGTCGATTTGAAAAATGTCAGCATGATCGCGTGTGTTGATTCAGGCGAAAATTTTGTTGGGGATAATGTGGGTTGTCGGGTTAGTACGCTCTAAGCTCAGGGGTGGAGTTTGTTAATAAAAACGTGATCATAAGGCCAAAATTAACCGCACAAAAACCAGCCAATAATTTCCAATCTCCATAAACAGGATGATTGATTACTAGCGGCTTAGCCCAACATGGTTAAAAACTCAATTGAGCGGGGGCTTGCACTATACTGTGGAGTAGATTTACAGGCAGCAGATGATGTAAGCATTGTGACCCGTTTTTTCGGGGCTCAGCTCTTTTGTATTGTAATTCATTTTGTATGTTTTTCTGTATTTCCACGAATTCTAACATAGAGTTGAGATTCAGGTACATCAACTATTATTTCATGGTCAGTATCCAAACTCTTTTTAAAGAATTCAACTATTTCTTGTTTTACGCTATCAGGATGCTCATGACCAATGTTTCTATATGTTTTAATCGTGGCATTTACCCCTTCATTTTTATAAATATCTGCACAAGTCTTCCATCTTTTGTGGAGCATTTCTTCACCCAAAAATTCATAAATCAATTCTCTTTCATCCTGGTCAAAAGCATCATTATACGGAATGGCATCATTTCCATCATTCTCTCCCATAAAATAGAATTGTGGTGTATTTAGAAAGGCTGTTCTTTGAAATTCCTGATTGAAGGAATCCTTGAAATCATTTGTGCCTAAAGGATAATTTAAATTTTTGTTGCGAATACTATCTATAGGCAAAGCCAACAGCCCATTCAACCCACCGGCTGCGGCAGCCTGTATCTTATCAGGATGAAGTAAAGTAAACCGGTTTGTAAAACTACCCGAAGCGGAAAACCCGGTCATAAAGAACTTATCATGAATGGAATGACCCGACTCAGCAAGTTTACTTTTTGCATCTTTAACCATTGCCAGCAGTTGAAGGTCTATTCGTTCGAGCAAGTTGTTTTTTTGCAACATGACATCCCTGTCCAAAGCATGTGTATATATTTTCCATTCACTTTCAGAACGTGGAAAAACCGGTACCAGAAGAGGATATTTTAGTTCTCGTGCCGCATAGTTTCCAGGATAAAAATCGAGTGATGCAGTTCGCTTAGCCTTTTCAATATGTTTATCCAAATCATCGTCAGCGAAACCTGAATTATTGGGTTCTACGATAAGCACTAATTCTTTTTCGAGCGATGCCCCCTCCGGGATGTATAGAAAATAGGGGTAGTTGAAACCCTTGGTCAGGCTTGCTTCTGTTAGAAAAGTTGCTCCCTTTTCAGATTCGGATAAACACGATTGAAGTGATAAAAGTGTGATGATTAGCCATATTGCCTTTTTCATTTTTAACCTTTCATTTATATGTGTTCAACCATTTTTCTAAATTCATTTTTTCCAATTCTTTTTGTTTTAATTATCATGATGTAAAATTCTGGTTAATACAGAAACACCGAAGCAACCATGACGATTAATACAAAAATAGCCGCCAAACCGAAGGCAATTCCCAAAATTTTAAAGTAACTCATGGCTAATCCTGTTTTTTTAATTGATTATTGTGGTGATATTGTATTTGATGTCAGTTATCTCAAGGTTTAACCATGTCCAGTCCCCTTCATCAAGTTTCCATGTGGCTTTCATTTTCGAAGGCACTTTAATACCCTCAAATACGGCATAATCGTCAACTGTTAAAATCCATGGATAACGCTTCGCATCTGCTTCGTTTCCTTTAAAGCGCAAAGCAATAAATTTTATAAAATCACCCTTTTCATCAAAATAGAAGGTGCCGCTTCCGGTTGTTCCATTATAATTCATGGTTGCTTTTGCCGAAAATTCGTCATTAGTTTCCCAACTTATGTAAGGGCTTAACGCCAGCGAAGGATACCAAACCAATTCACCCAAAAAGCGCTGCATAGTACCTTCATCCATGCGTTCCCCTTTTTCGTTAACTACATTGATTAAGGAGTTTATTTTTATAAGCATTTCGCCTTTGCCGTCTACAAACTTGTCGCGGCCCTTTATTTTTATCAATGGTGCCATATTCATTGTCACTGTCCAGATAAAGGCCGGGACATCCATTGTTGCGTATTGCTCGGCTTCTGCCGATTTCCAATCTTTTTGTTCCGGTTTCATTTTCATCAGGGCTTTCTGTTTTGCATAAACTGACCGTATGGCAGGTTTTCCTATCATGCCGGTATTTTGTATCCATTTATACACCGGGGCTGGAAGTTCTTCGACATCAGTATCGGTAATAATTTTTGATGCAGAACTGTCTATCCCGGAAAGAATTTTCTGCGTTTCACGGGTAGTCATTTTGTTCATGCTTATTGATGCAAGTGAAATCACCACAACTAATAAAATTACCACATTGGGGATCATACCGAATTTGGAATCGCTCCATGTACTGACAATCAGAATGCTTGAAATTGCAACGGCAAGTATCGCAAAAAGGAGCCAAAAATTCTTGTCAAGCAGAAAACCAACAGCTGAAATGATAAATAGTGAAGATGCCACAAACCAAAAAATAGCCGATGTTGTTGAAATTTCCGAGGCCAGATTTTGAATATGTGCCAATTTAAAACCTTTGGCAAAGCCCATTAGATGAATGGTTCCGTGCAGAAAAACGATGATTGAAAAAAGGTACTTCATGACTGTATATTTTTAGGTCTAATTAGTTTAACTATACTATTTAACTTTTATAACTTTTCATGTTCCTACATCTCTGAGTTCATTGAGCTAAACTTAGTTATTTCTTTCCTTCATTAACAACGATAACGAGCGGATAATTGCCGTACCCTTTCTCTCAGTGTAGTTTCGCTTGTCTACAACAGGCATATGAAACTACGCTGCCCTGTTTATAAAGCATCTATTTCAATTAAACCGTCAGGTTTATTTGAAATAATTCCTGACATCATACAAAGATAAAAAACATAATGAAAAGAAAACCCAGGTAAACGTGCTTGCCACAGGCATGAAACTGCGCCAGCGCGTGGGTGTTCTGAACTACATAACAATGAACTTTTTTCTGGTTACTCCTTGTATTGTGCTTATTTCAAGCACGTAAAGGCCTTTTTTAAAACCGGAGACATCCAAAATATTTTTGTCCGTTTCAAGGGTTTGCAATCGCTCACCATTGAGGTTAAAAACTTGTAACCGGATGATGTTGTTTTTCGCCGGCACGTCAATAATAACCTGGTCAGAAGCAGGGTTCGGATAAATATAAAACCCATTGGTGTTAATCATGTCTGTAGCCGGACGATCTTCAACATGAACCAAAAAATCATCCCTGAAATATAGTCCATTGTTACTGGGGCAAGCAAATAGTCTGCCCCTGTCGTTATACACAGTTTGAATGTATGGATAACCCGAAAAAGGGAGATTGTCGACAATGTCAATACCAAACCCTGTTTGTGGATTTTCAAAATATTCAAGATAATAGTCAGTTAATCCAATATAAACCATGCCTCCCCCCAGGATTGTTGCGTCGCCATTGTCAGAAACATCCATGCAAGTCAGCATGGTAGAATTATTTGAGACGGTAATAAATTCCTCCCATACTGTACAGGAGTCTGTTGTGGATAGTACCGGACCAAAATCCTTTAGCATATACAAGGTCTGATCCTCAACATGCATTTCGGGCGTTCCGCTTTCGGATTCGGTAACATGTTGAAAAACAGATCCATTATCTGTTGATTTGAAAATCCCTTCCATATAAACCATGGCAAATACTATGTCGTTTAGAGAACTCACCGCCCATACATTAGCCGTTCCAAGATCGTTGGGAACTCTTTCCCAAAAAATGGAATCACGCCGTGTTCTAAAAAGTCCTCCATAAACGTGACAAAAATAGTATCCTGATGTTATGGCAATATCTCTTGCTGGTCTGCCTTCAAGTCCATGGGAATATGAAATCCAGGTAGCGCCCGAATCGACTGATATTAGAAAACCACCTGAAGAGGCAGCGTACCAGGCAGAGTCAGTGGTTATAATCTCATACGCATTAAAAAGCCCCTGGGTGTTTAACACTTCAAAACCATTCTCCAGACTGTCCGTATAGTAGATTTTATTTTCTGAAAGGGCATACAGCCTGCTTCCGTTTCTGAACACCTCAGAAACCTGACGCTGATGGAGCTTATTAAAATCCGAAACCCAAGCGGAGTTCCCTGAACTGAAGAATGGTCCGCTGGGAGTTGCTGCCCAAGTGGTATCTCCGATTAAGCACACCGCAAATATTGTTTTACTTTCCAGTCCTGAATTGTTTTCGTATTTCCAAATGGAGTCCTGAGGATTCAGATAATACAATCCACTGCTGGTGCCACATCGCAACAAACCGTTTCGTTCATAAAAGGTATTTACATAGGTTTGCAGTGGTATGGAATCATTCATGGCAACCCATGCGTTGGTTTCGAGGCTGTATACACTCACCCGATCACCCGAATAATTACTTATCGTATTGTACGCCAACCAAATCCTGTCTTCTGCATAATAGATTGCATCGATGTTGGCAATAGAGTCAACCAAGGGAATATTCGTCCAGTTATTCCCCAGATCGCATGAAAAAGAAAGCGAATCGCCATAGTCACCGGCGCAAAAAATCTGGTTGCCAACAGCAAACAAGTGGGGATAGTAGTTGGGGGTATTGGGGAAAGGGCTCACCTCAGTCCATGTATTTCCCTGATCAGTAGATCGTAATAATTCATCATCGGCAACAATAAAAAGCACGCTATCGATAGTTTCTAAATCATATATACCAGATTGTCCGGAAGCATCCTCCCAGGTTACACCATTGTCAAAGGAACTGTATAAGTTGGAATAATTAATACAGAACAGCCCTGTTCCGGTACTTCTGATTTTATTAAAACTACCGGGTAACATATTATCTCCCCACGATTGTTCCGTGATTCCCTTTGAAAAAACACCAGCACCAGAAGCAATAATATAAACGGAGGTGTCATGATGGATTATGTCGGTAATGTAACCTCCCTCGATGCCTAAACAAGGATTCCATTGCGATCTGGCATTAAGCATAAACAGCAGAAGCACTGTTAGAAATAAAAAGTTAAGAGGTTTCATTAAGCGCATTGTTTTGATGGGTTGATGGTAGAATGCGAGAGCGGCCGAGGGAATGATTTGCAGGCAATTATTTTCCAGTTGTTTTTTCTTGCTTCTCATGCTTTTTGATTTATATCTGCCAAAGGTATTCATTTAATATTTCAAGCGATCTTATAATCTACTTTTTTAATTTCGTAATCAGGTAGAGGGCAGCCCGAAGACAATCCTGTATCATTCGTTAATCGATATTCATTATTGACCTGTTTA
>DJVY01000058.1 GCA_002440885.1 Bacteroidales bacterium UBA6244 | reverse complement strand
CTGTTGAGGCCACGATGAGGGTGCTGCCGCCTGCCACAAGGTAAACTCCCGCCGGAGCTCCAATTACAGTTTCCGATAAACCAAGTCCGGCCAGTGTGGCTGCACCTCCTGCCTTACGGGCTAGAACCAGCCAATCGGCAATGTTCGAATTCCTCAGGTTATCGAATGAAGCCTTCCACATGGTGATGCCATCGTTGGTGTTTTTTAAAGCAAAGTCAGCTTTTGCTGGACGCATGAGTTGCTCCAATCGGGCTAGTTTTACAGGGAAGCTGGTATTTCCGCTTTTCGTTACGGCATTTGCATTTTTGGTGTTGAATTGTTCCACAACAAAGGTCGGGTTGCTGGAGTAACTATCGCCTGATTTGGTTATTCTGCTTTCAAACAACAGTGTGCCAAGGCGATTCGTCCAGTCGTAATAAAAAAAGCGGACAAAGAAATTGTCACCGTCGATTCGTTCAAATTCAACTACCGACTCCTTCTTTAATCCTGTGGCCAGATCCACTTCATACAAAAAAGCCGGTTCACCAAGTCCGTCATACAGCATAAACGACTCTTTCTTTTCAATGGTGTTGAACATGTAGGTTTTGTTAAAAGGGCCAAAAGTGCTTCCTGTCGATAGCGCTCCAAATGTGGAAAGCTGTAAGTCTGATTTCATAATGGTTGCCTGTAGTTGATCATCGAATCCGGAATAATAAGTCGGTTCGTAAACCAATACGTCGTAAGCGCTTTCCGCTGGTGTGCTGTCTTTTTTCTTGCATTGCGAGAGTCCAAAGATGATCAGCAACGACAACAAGAACGGGAGAGTTTTTTTCATTGTTATAAGCTTTAGTTAAAATGAAAGTTAAATGAATTCATAATGACAAAATTAAAAAAAAGGAGAATACCGATTCAATAAGGAGTCGTTGAATTAAATGACAAATTGCAGTTTTACAGTTCCATAAGGAGATTTCTATAAGTCGAGCCCAAAGTACGTTTTAACAACAAATCCTATGGCGAAGGAGATTGCCGCTACGCCCAGCGATATGGCGGCCATTGACAAAAAGCGCTTTTTAAAACTGACTTCTTTAGCCACAGAGATGTAATAGTTATAACCTGCGATGATGAGCAGCGTAACCGCGATCATCACGGCCAGGGCAGTCATGCCATGGCTGAAAACAAAATACGGGAAAACCAATAGCAATACCGTAATCAGATAGGCCACGCCAGTATAAACCGCTGCGGTAACCGGATTAATGTCTTTTACTTCTTCATCTTCCTGCGATGCCAGATAACCCGAAGCGGCCATCGATAAAGCGGCGGCTATGCCCATAATGAGCCCGGTGATGCCAATGACCTCGTTGTTACCAAAAGCAAAACTGAGTCCGGTAAGGGTACCTGTAAGCTCAACCAAAGCGTCATTTAACCCTAAAACAACCGCTCCTACGTAGGACAACCTATTGTCTTTTAGTATGTTGATCAGCTCATGCTCGTGCTCCTCCTCTTCGGCCTGGATGCCTACCACTTCAGGATATTGCTTAATGGCCTCTTCATACACGGTCTGGGCTTTTATCTCGCCGCTTTCCATGAGTTTTAGTGCAAAACTCAACCCAAAAAGCCTGGCCAGCCATATATAGTAATGCACTTTTATTTTGTTGGGTTGTACTTCCTGACCGGTGATTTTTTTCCAAATAGTATAGTGCTTTAGCTCATCAGCGGCAATTTTGTTTAAAGTTATTCTGTTGTGTTCGTCTTTCGCCAAACGACTAAGTCCTTTGTAAACATGATATTCGGTGATTTCAGCACGTTGTTGCTTGAGGTAATCAGTTGAGGTGGTCATGTGATCAATAGTTGAAATAAAAAAATCGGAGTTTCACGAAACGGTTCCAAAGGTATAGCTTTAATCTTTTGATCTGTTGATTTCACACAAAACTTATTACACGACCCACTGTTCGTTTTCGTACTCAATCTGTTCGGCAGCTGTTCAAAACAATTTAGGCGAAATGGAGTGATGAACAAGTTATGATATATATAATCAGACACTTAAAAACTTTGGCACGTTTTTCGTTAATCCTTTATCAACTAACATTAAAACTAAAAAAAATGAAAACACTTGGAATTATTTTCGCATTTATGATGGTGTTCTCAACCAATTACGCCACCGGGATCAACAACAATGCTTTGTTGAGTCTTGAGGAAGATAGCTACATCAACGACATTCCCTTCAGCACAGAGCAAATAGCAGACGAATATATTTATAATCAGGCGATAAGCATTGTTTTTGAAATGGAAGAAGAAACCTATATTGATGACATACCATTCGACACAGAATGTATATCCGCTGACTGTCTGTATAGAAAAGCCATGTTGGTGGTGTTTGAGTTGCCCGAAGAGGAAACCATTCCTGACGCACCGGCTGCTTTCTTAAAGTTATAACCACAACCTCATCGAAATAAAAATTATGCCAGCAAAATTGTAATTTAACTTCAGAGGTAACCGAACGCTTGGCGTTCCTTAAAATCCCGGGTCACCGGGGTTTTTTTTTGAAACAATGCTGTATTTTTGAAACAAAAATCTATGACAGAAAACTTACACTCTTGTGAATGGCCCGGCGGACGCGAGCTTGACATAGCTTACCATGACACCGAATGGGGAGTGCCCGTACACGACGACAAAAAACTTTTTGAATTTCTTGTGTTAGATGCCTTTCAGGCCGGGTTAAGCTGGTCGACAATACTAAAAAAACGCGAAAATTTCCGGCAGGCTTTTGATGGATTTGATGCCATGAAAATCGCACTGTACGATGAGCATAAAGTTGCTGAACTCATGCAAAATCAGGGAATTATCCGCAATAAGTTAAAAATTGAATCTACCATTTCCAATGCAGCCATTTTTCTCAAGGTAAGTCAGGAGTTTGGTTCGTTCGACAAGTATATCTGGCAATTTACTGGTGGGAAAACGTTGGTTAATCATTGGCAAAATCACAGCCAGATACCTGTTAGCACTCCAGAATCAGACGCGATGAGCAAAGACATGAAGAAACGCGGCTTTCGGTTTGTTGGCACAACCATATGCTATGCCTTTATGCAAGCCGCCGGCATGGTAAACGACCATCTGGTGACTTGTTTCCGCCACGCTGAGGTACAACAGACTCAAAGATAAACCCTTACCCGAAAAACTCCTGTACGTATGTGGATTAAAAAAAAACTTACATTTGTAGACAGCGGTCGGAGTGATGTTTAAAAAGCTTGTTTATGCCCTACCCTCGTTACTTTCATCTGGTTAAAAAACTGTGGCCTGTGGTCATAGTATCCTGGATAGCGGCTTATCTGTCGTACATGATTTTGTTTTTTGTGTCTGGCTACGCTTCACTTTACTTCGCTTATGATTTTGATATAGCTGCTTACTTTGGGCTCAGTGGGGTTATTTACCTTACTCCGCCGGAACACCCCGACTGGACCTTTGATGCTGTTGTAACGGTACTGCTTTCAAAACCTCTCGCTGCATTTTTTCTGGGTCTGTCGTCGATAGTAGCCTTACTGCTAATCAAATGCCGAAACACTTTTTGGTTTTATTTCTTTGTCTGGATGGCCATTTGGGGCTTTAACCTATCATTGGGTGCGGTAGTTGATGACGCTATTTTCAAAGTAGGAACTTATGCCGTAGCAGAGGTGATGAATTTCTCGCTCCCTGCCATTATAATCAGTGGTTTCGTTTCTGCCTACCTTCTTTATTTGCTGGGCGTTATCATCGCTCGCTTTTACCTGCAGTATATAAAAGGAGTGACTTTCTACACCGAAAAGCGAAGATTTTTGGCCATCAGTCTGACTATCGTTTTTCCCTGGATATCCGTCGGACTACTTAGTTTTTCGAGCTGGATTCCCGCGATTTCTGCAATCGAACTATCGCGTTTTGCCATTGCAGTGGTGATCATTGCTCCCATGTACTTTGTTAAGGAATCTCCTGGTACACAACAGACTTATTCGTGTGCAAAACCCGGCTGGATGGATGTACTATCGGTTTTACCGCTATTCTTTTTTGTTGTTTGGATTATACTAAAATTATTTGATCATATAGTTTTGGGTTAATTCTGCTTTAAGGACTTAACCCTGTTAAATCAATTTCTAATTATCATCTTGAATCATGAAACATCATTTATTTATCAAAACACTGGCGTTGTCTTTTGTTTTTTTCGCTCTGGCGGGAACGGCGTCAGCCAAAAAGAAAGAGGATACTGAAAAAAAGGACAAGCTATCGGCTTCCACTTTTAACAGTTACAAATGGCGTAGTATAGGCCCTGCGTTTGCTTCGGGCAGAATCAGTGATTTTGCCGTTAACCCGAACGATTTCAGCGAGTATTATGTAGCTGTAGCCAGCGGCCACATCTGGAAAACCACCAACAACGGCATTACTTTTGAGCCGGTGTTTGATAATTACGGAGCTTACTCTATGGGATGTCTGGTGATGGATCCAAACAACACCCACGTACTTTGGGCTGGCACAGGCGAAAACAACCATCAGCGCGCGCTGGGTTATGGCAATGGCGTTTACAAAACCGAAGACGGAGGCAAATCCTGGAAAAACATGGGGTTGAAAAATTCGCGCCAGATTGGCAACATCCTCATCGATCCCCGAAATTCAAATGTGGTATACGTGGCTGCTGAAGGTTCGGCATGGGGATCTGGTGAAGAACGGGGTGTTTTTAAAACAGCCGATGGTGGCGCAACCTGGGAAAAGGTGCTTTTTATAAGCGAAAATACCGGTGTAGCTAACCTTTGTTTCGAGCCCGGAAATCCGGATGTGATTTACGCAGGGGCTGAACAACGCAGAAGACGGCAGTTTGGAAAAATTGGCGGAGGCCCTGAGTCGGCTTTCTACAAATCAACCGACGCCGGAAAAACCTGGAATAAACTTACCAACGGCATTCCTGGTATTGATAAAGGAGGAATGGCCATTGCCGTCTCACCCGTAAACCCGGATATCGTGTATGTGATGTTCGAAGCAGGCAACGACGGAGGAGGAACCTATCGATCAACCGACAGAGGAGGCTCGTTTTCAAAAGTTAACGACTACAACAGCAGCGGACAGTATTACAGCGAGATTTATTGCGACCCCATAGATGCCGACAAAATTTACTCAATGGACACCTATTCAAGGGTTTCTGATGATGGAGGCAAAACCTGGACTAACCTGGGGCTGAGTCAGCGACATGTTGACGATCATGCACTTTGGATTGATCCCGAAAACACCGAACACTTTTTTATTGGCGGTGATGGAGGTATATACGAAAGCTGGGATGGGGGAAAAACCTATTTGTTTAAAACCACATTGCCTGTAACTCAGTTTTATCGTGTGAATGTTGACAACACCGAGCCTTTTTACTGGGTTTATGGCGGAACGCAAGACAACAACAGCATGGGTGGTCCATCGAGAAACACCAACCGTGGCGGAGTTACCAGCGATGAATGGGTGGTAACGCTTGGTGGCGACGGATTTTGGCAAGCCATCGACCCGAACAATACCGACATCGTTTATTCGGCTTACCAATACGGCAATATTTATCGTTACGACAAAAAATCAGGCGAACGCTTAAGTGTGAAGCCTAATCCGCGAAAAAATGAGCTTACTTACCGTTGGAATTGGGATGCTCCTTTTATTCTGAGTAAACATGCTCCAACCAGACTTTATATGCTGGCCAACAAGGTGTTTAAAAGCGACGACAGAGGGAATTCGTGGCAGGTTATAAGTGAAGATATTACCCGGGACGAAGACAGAAACCAATTTCCAATGATGGGGAAATACTGGCCATCGGATGCCGTAGCCAAAGATGTGTCTACCTCGCAATGGGGAACCGGAGTGGCTTTGGCAGAATCGCCTTTGAAGCCGGGTTTGATTTTTGTGGGTACGGATGACGGGGTTATTCAGGTAAGTGCCGACGATGGCGTTCATTGGACAAAAACAACCACCTTTCCCGACGTGCCTGAATACACCTACGTAAGTGATATTTTTCCTTCCAACTTCGATGAAAACATTGTTTTTGCTTCATTCAACAACATCAAAAGCGATGATTTTAAACCCTATTTGCTAAAAAGTACCGATCAGGGAAAAACCTGGACCAGCATTGCCGGCGATTTACCTGATGATCAGCCTGTTCATTCCGTTATGCAAGATCCGTTAGCCTCGAACTTGCTGTTTGTCGGCACAGAATTAGGTATCTATTTTACCCTCGATGGCGGAAGTCATTGGATGAAATTAGGTTCAGGATTGCCTGATATTGCTGTTCGTGACATGGTGGTTCAGGAACGCGAAAAGGATTTGGTGATTGCCACTTTTGGTCGCGGGTTTTATATTCTGGACGATTATTCCGCTCTGCGTGAGCTTTCTGAGTCATCTTTAGAAGAAAACGAAGCTTTATTGTTTCCCGTAAAAGAGGCGTTAATGTATATTCAGGGAGGCTCACGTTATGGAACGGGCGACGCCTATTACAGGGCAGACAACCCTGAATTTGGAGCAGTATTTACATATTATTTAAAGGATGTCCCCCAATCGCTGAAAGCCAAGCGACTAAAAAAAGAGAAAGAGCTTTTTGAGGCAGGGCAACCTATACCACAACCTACCCGTGAAGAGCTGTTGGCTGAAGAGCGGGAGATAGCACCCTATCTGGTTTTTACCATAAAAAATGCCAGGGGCGAGGTGGTGCGTACTCTCTACGAAAAGGCTTCAAAAGGAATTGGCCGTGCCACATGGAACCTGCGTTATGGAAGCCCCGCACCTGTTAACCTGAGTCAGGATAAGTTTAATCCGACCAAAGAAAGCGGCAGCTGGATGCTTGCCCTGCCCGGCGACTACACCGTTTCCCTTTCGATGGTTCAGAACGGAACGCTGAAAGAACTTGTTAAACCGATACCCTTCAGCGCCGTTGTGCTCAATAACAAGTCGTTGCCTGATACCGACCCGCAGAAATCAGCCGAATTTTATGCGCAGGTTTATGACTTATATCGCGTATTTGGTGCCACTTCTGATTACCGTGAGGAACTAGCGAAAAAAACCGCCTATTTACAGCAGGCCTTGCAACAGAATTCGGCTTCTACCGATGAAATGAAAGCGCAAGCCCAAAGCATTAAATACCAGCTCGATGACATCAAATTTATTTTTGAAGGAAGTCCGGCCAAGGCCAGCTCTGAGGAAGTGCCTCCTGAACAGGTTTCTCTCGACGACAGGTTTGGAAATATTGCCTGGGTAGCCTGGCAGTCGACTTCAGCTCCTACCGAAACTCAACGTACAAATTATAATATCCTGATGGAAGAGTTTCCTCCCGTATTGGACGAACTGACCAAAATTGGTCAACAGCTTGAGGCGATGGATAAAGTGCTGGATGAAATGAAAGTGCCGCACACACCTGGAAGGGTGCCAAGGTTTTAAGCAAATGAAGTATTAATGTGCAAAACAAAGTAATCCCGGTCAATACGGGATTACTTTGTTTACCCCATCCGCAGGGTAAATGAAAAAGTAGTGCCTTCTCCTTCTTTACTGCGCACGCTAATGGTTTGACGGTGTGCTTCGATGATGTGTTTAACGATGGCCAACCCCAACCCGGTTCCTCCGGTATCGCGCGAACGGCTTTTTTCGGTGCGGTAAAACCTTTCAAAAATGCGGTGTATGTTGTCTTCAGGGATGCCGATGCCATTGTCGCGGACTTCAATCAGGTAGTTGTTGTGAAAGTTATAAGCCGATATGGTAATTCGTCCTTCGGCAGGATTTCCATATTTAATGGCGTTATCCATCAAATTAATCAACACCTGCCTGATTCGTTTTTTGTCGGCACGCACCTTCATCGACTTATTGAGTGAGGCATGCAGAAGAATTTTGGTGTTGTTGTTGGCGGCTTTCATTTCCATGTAATCCATCACTTCCCGGGTAAGGTCGTAAAGATTAAAGACTTCTTCTTTTAGTTTGAGCTCTCCTGATTCAAGTTTGGTAATTTCTTCTAAATCCTCTACCAGCGCAATTAGCCGGTTGATGCTCTTTTCCGTTTTCTTTAAAAAACGTTCGTTGATGTTCTTATCGTCGATGCCGCCTTCGAGCAACGTGAGGATGTATCCCTGAATGTTAAAAATCGGTGTTTTAAGCTCATGCGAAATATTGCCCAGAAATTCGCGCCGGTAAACAGCCAATTCTTTTAACTCCTCAATTTCTTTCTTTTTCTCTTCACTCCACTTAAGCACGACATTGTTAACGATTTCAAGTTCGTCGTTTTTAAGTTTTTTGGTCTTGGCCAAAACAATTTCAGGTTTAAGCAGGCCGATAGATTTATAAATTACCTTTAATTTGTCCTTAATGTACTGATCGAACAGCAGGTTACTTACCACGTACACGAATAAAAATACGAGAGGCGTTAAAACGATTAATGGATAATACGTAAAGCTAAAAAATCCGGTAAGGGTAACCATGTACAATACCCCGAACAGTGCTGTAGTAAGCGACGCGTTAATAAGCGAGATTTGTTTAGAAGTAGAGAGATTCATGCATCAAAAAATTCGGCAACAAAGGTATGATTAAAGATATTTATAACCAACGCCTTTGATGGTACGAATGTTATCGATACCGATTTTTTCTCTAATTTTTCTCACATGCACATCAATGGTTCGGTCGCCAACAATAACGTCGTTGCCCCACACTTTTGAGAATATCTCTTCGCGCGAAAAAACTTTGTTAGGCGATCCGGCCAAAAGCAGTAGAATTTTAAATTCTTTGTTAGGCAGAATAAGCTCTTCATCTCCCTTTATCACCACAAATTTCTCGGGGTCAATAATCAGATCGCCAATTTCGATAGAATGATCCACAGTCTCCTTCTTTGTTGATCGGCGCAGCAAAGCTTTTATCCTGCTCATCAGCACTTTAGGTTTCACCGGCTTGGCAACATAGTCGTCGCCGCCTGCATCAAACCCGGCTATTTGAGAGTAATCTTCCGAACGTGCAGTCAGAAAAACAATGATGGTTTCTTCCATGCTTGGCATTTTTCTGATTTCCTGAACGGCGGTCATGCCATCCATTTCAGGCATCATCACATCCATCAAAATCATGTCCGGCTTTTCTTTTCTTGCCTTTTGAATGGCCTCAATACCATTGCGGGCAGTTACCACGGTATAGCCCTCTTTGTCGAGGTTATACGATAAAAATTCAATGATGTCTTCCTCATCATCTACAAGCAAAATCTTGTATTTATTCTGACTCATTCCTACGTGTTTTAAGCCGACTAAAGTATTAATTATTTGTATGTAAGGGCATTAAGTGTATTATTTTTTGGTTAAGTTTTTTA
>DJVY01000121.1 GCA_002440885.1 Bacteroidales bacterium UBA6244 | reverse complement strand
CGAGTGCCATTAAAGCTACCTGCAATGCATCGGTTCCATTGGCACAAGGTATTACATGCTTTACACCCAGGTAGTTCTCCAGGTTTTTTTGAAAGCGGTGCACTGCCGGACCGTTGATGAATGAGGCGTTCGACAGGATTTCCATAATGGACTCATCTACTTCCTGTTTAATCTTATTGTATTGGCCAACTAAATCGACCATGTTGTGTTTGATCATGTGCTACTTTTTAATGTTAATAAATTCACAAAACAGTTTGCAAATATATATAAAGCGCCTTAATGCGCTAAATGTTGTATAATTTTTATCAGAAAATTTAGTTTATTACCAGTAGTTCGATAGGGTGTGCTATGTTTCAGTTTATCTTTGCCTTAAAATACAGCTTATGAACAAAAAGATTTATATCCTGATATTCCTTCTTTTTTATTTAAAAGGTGCGTTTGCCCAGCTAAATGCCAACGATACCGTTATTTCGGCTTTCCTTCCTGTGGTTACTTATGCGTTTCAAATCCCGGGAGGTGACGTGGCTCTGCAGTATGGCAATAACTCCACCATTGGCGGGGCACTGAAATTTAAAACCAACAAAAACTGGCTGTGGTCGGTGGAAGCCAACTTTATTTTTGGCAGCAACATAAAAAATGCCGACTCCATTTTGAGCATGGTCGAAACCCACGATCATTTCATTATTGACGGTAACGGAACTTATGCCCTTTATTCACTATACGAACGCGGTTACAACCTTACCTTCGGGGTAGGAAAGATATTAAACCTGCTGAGCGCCAATCCAAATTCAGGGGTGATGATCAGTGGGGGTGTCGGACTGCTTATGCATAGGATGAAAATCGACAACCAACACAAAACTGCTCCCCAGATTAACGATGACTACGGCAAAGGTTATGATAGGCTCACAGGAGGGTTGTCGCTTAACGAGTTCGTGGGGTATTATTACATGGGCAATACAAAACTGGTTAATTTTTATGCCGGATTTGAATTTATACAGGGGTTTACCAAAAGCCGCCGCGACTGGATTTTCGATCAAATGCGCCGCGACGATAGCAACCATTTCGATTGGTTCATTGGTTTTAAAGTTGGTTGGTTTATTCCTGTCTATAATCGCGCCCCCGATAAATATTATTATTATTGATGATGGGACTGCTGTACCGTTTTTTTATTTTTTCTTACTCCCTGATTGTCCGGGTTGCCGCTGTTTTTAACCCAAAAGCCCGCTTGTGGATAGCAGGACGAAAAAATATCTTGTCGGAAATTAAAAAAAATGTAAATCCTGCCGGACGCATTGTTTGGGTGCATTGTGCCTCTTTGGGTGAGTTTGAACAGGGGAGGCCGTTGATTGAACAAATTAAATCGCAATACCCTGATGTGCAAATTTTCCTCACCTTCTTCTCGCCATCCGGCTTCGAGGTAAGAAAAAATTATGCCCTGGCCGACTGGGTATACTACCTGCCTGTTGATACGGTTTTTAATGCCACATCACTGCTTTCTCACCTTAAGCCCAACCTGGTTTTGTTTGTGAAGTACGAATTTTGGTACAATTATCTTGATCAGCTTTACCGACGCCATATTCCGGTGATTTTTCTCTCGGTAATATTCAGGCCGTCGCAGCATTTTTTTAGTTGGTATGGAGGTTGGTTTCGGCAACAGCTACAAAAAGTGACCATGTTTTTTGTTCAGGACGAGAATTCTGCTGAATTACTTTCAGGAGTTGGAATCCATCATGCAGAGGTGGCCGGCGACACTCGCATGGACAGGGTTGTGTCGTTGGCGCAAAATCCGGAGGCTTTTGATGTCGTGGCCGGGTTTAAATCTGACAACACCCTGTTGGTAGGAGGGAGTACCTGGCCTGTTGATGAGCGGTTACTCCTGGCAGCTTTGCGTAGTGCTGCCCCCCATGTTAGATTATTGCTTGCTCCTCATTTGGTTGATAATGAGCATGTGCAGGCATTGGTTAAGCAGTTCGCCGAATTTCACCCCATGTTGTACACCCACCTTCCCGAGAATATCCCCTCAGCATGTCGTGTGCTTGTTATTGACACCATGGGGATGTTATCGCAACTGTATCAATATGCTGATGTGGCTTATATTGGAGGTGGCTTTGGTGTGGGCATTCATAATTTGCCGGAGGCTGCTGTTTTTGGTGTCCCTGTGGTTCATGGGCCAAATTACAATAAATTTAAAGAAGCTGTTGACCTAAGAGATTTAGGGGGAGGATTTCCTGTAAGTACCGAAAAAGAAGGGGTTGACACCTTGCTCCTGCTGCTCCAAAACCGCCAAATACGTGAAGAATCTGGGGCGATAGCCCAAAATTATATCCTTAAAAATGCCGGAGCAGCGAATCTGATCATGGAAAAAGTGGCTGCGTATCTTGGTCCTGCTACCAGACATATTATTTAAGATTATTTGTAATAATTCAGTTTTTAAAAAAAACCTTTGATATATTTGCGCTTGCAAAAATTAGGAATATGAATATAGTTATACGTAAAGGATTACGCCGACCTACTGCAGCAAATGTGGTTTATCTGATTAAAGCCGGTAGCGACCTGAACTCCTTGTCATTTAGTGCTGACGAAATTGCCTATGTAAAGACCCAACACCGCAACAAACAAAAAGTGGTTGAAATAAACCGATACAAAAGCATGCATTATGTTGTATACGGCGATTTACTTGGGTTTCGCGAAGTGCGTCGCGAAAGTTACCGTAAAAGTGGAAGTGTTGCCCAGAAACTTATGAGCAAGGCGCAAATTGAACGCGTTGTCGTGTATCCTGTTAATGCCTCCAAAGAAGATACTTTGATGTTTGTCGAGGGGCTGGCTCTGGCCAATTATCAGTTTTTAAAATATAAGTCAGATGCAGGCAAGAAAGAACATCTGCTGAAACAGATTGATGTGTACATGCAAGAAATGGAGGAAGCTGATTTAAATGAATTGTCTAACTCATTGGAATCAGTTTATTTTGCGCGTGATCTGGTAAATGAACCAGATAGCTATCTGACTGCCGAGAAACTGGCATCTGAAATCAAAGAACTAGCTGAAAAAGTGGATGCTAAGGTTGAGGTGTTTAATAAAAAGAAGATCGAGGCACTAAAAATGGGGGGATTATTGGCTGTGAACAGGGGCAGTATTAATCCGCCTACCTTTACCATTGTTGAGTGGAAACCTGAAAATGCTGTGAATAAGAAACCAGTTATTTTTGTTGGTAAAGGTGTTGTTTACGATACAGGGGGACTGAGTCTGAAGCCCTCAAATTACATGGATACCATGAAAAGTGATATGGCCGGTGCGGCTGCTGTAGCGGGAGCGGTTATCGCCATCGCGAAATCAAAATTGCCCTTACATGTCATGGCTCTGATTCCGGCCACCGATAACCGTCCTGATGGCAATGCTTATACGCCCGGGGATGTGGTGGTGATGCATGATGGTACTACCGTGGAAGTATTGAATACTGATGCTGAAGGGCGGATGATTTTAGCCGATGCGCTCAGTTATGCTAAAAATTTTGATCCTGAACTGGTGATTGATGTCGCCACCCTCACAGGAGCTGCTTCCAGAGCCATCGGAAATATGGCCATGGTGGGAATGAAATCAAAATCTGATGCCGACTTTGAACTTCTGAAAAAAACTGGAGAACAGGTTTTCGAACGGATTGTCGAATTTCCGATGTGGGACGAGTATAAAGACATGATTAAATCGGATATCGCCGACCTGAAGAACGTGGGTGGGCCTGATGCTGGAGCTATAACGGCTGCAAAATTCCTGGAGCATTTTACCGATTATCCTTATATTCACCTCGACATCGCAGGGCCAGCCTTCCTGTCGAAGCGTGATAACTATAGAACAATCGGTGGTACAGGGGTGGGGGTTCGGTTGTTGTATGAATTTGCCGCAGCCAAAATTCAGCAGTTGACTAAAGATTGATTGTTTTGAGTACTGTATTCACTCAATGAGCCACCTTTGGCTGGCTTGTGCCAGGGTTGTTTTGACAAACAAAATGAGGAGATACATACCGTATCTCCTCTTACTTTTTTCCAAACTTAAGTTTAAATAAAACCCTCCATTTTTATCCATTCTCTGGGTTCAGTCATCGTTTTTTCAATTTCTTCAATGGTTTTTGGTATTGGTTTGCCAAGCACCCTGTATCCATCTTCGGTAACAAGCACGTCATCTTCAATACGGATTCCTCCGAAGTCTTTATAGGTTTCTATCAAATCGAAATTGATAAAATCATTATAAATACCTTCTTGCCTGAATTGGTCAATTAAGGCGGGAATAAAATAAATTCCGGGTTCAACGGTGAGTACCATGCCTGGCTTCAGTTTTTTGCCCAGTCGCAGGTAAGCATTGCCGAACTCGGAAGCCCTTTTAGTAACTTCGTCGTATCCCACGTAGTTTTCGCCCAATCCTTCCATGTCGTGAACGTCCATACCCATCATATGACCTAGTCCGTGGGGCATAAATAGTGTGTGTGCCCTGGCCTTTACCGCAGCTTCGGTATCTCCTTTCATCAATCCAAGTGCTTTGAGGCCATTAACAATAGTGCGGCAAGCTAAAAAATGGATGTCTCTGTATTCCAGTCCCGGTTTAATTGCCGCGATGGCCGCCATATTGGCATCCAGCACAATTTGATAAATATCCGCCTGCCTTTTGTTAAATTTTCCACCCACCGGTACTGTTCGCGTAATATCGCTTGAGTAGTGGTTTTGTGTTTCGCATCCGGCATCGGTAACCATCATGCGCCCTTCTTTAAGTACATTTCCGTGATAATGGTTGTGAAGCGTTTGTCCGTCCTGACTAAGTATTACCGGAAATGAAACAGGTCCGCCAAGGGCAAGGGCAATACCCTCGATGGTGCCGGCAATTTCCTGCTCAACAATTCCAGGCATCGCCATCTTCATCGAAGTTGTATGCATGAGGTAAGCAATATCCACGGCTTTTTCAATTTCTTTAATCTCAACTTCATCTTTAATCTCTTTCAGGCTGACCACTGCTTTAATCAACTCCTCGGAAGTATTGCTTTTTATCTCAGATGGACTGATGTTAAGCAGGTTGCTGAGTTCAAGCACGGTTTCTGCCCTGTATGGGGGTAAGAAATGAATCTTTCTCCCCTGGGCGATAGCCTGTTTGATAAAATTAGCTAAATCGGCATAAGGTGCTGTGTTTTCAATACCGGCTTCCTGTGCCATGGCCTTTACAGTAGGCTGATTACCCATCCAGATAATGTCTTCAATGTCCACATCATCGGCGAATATGTAATCGGTTTGGTGGTCAAAGTCTATTGCACCGGCAAACCCCGGATGATCCAGCCCGAAAAAGTACAAAAAATGACTGTCCTGACGAAACGAATAGGTGTTGGCCGGATAGTTAAAGGCTGCTTCCACATTGCCCGGAAACAAAGCTATCCCCTTACTTATTTGCGATTTGAGCTTCTCTCTTCTTTTAACGTAAACTTCTTTGTTAAACATAATACGCGTGTTTTAATAATTAAAAGGGTAAAATTAACATAAAAAAACGAATCGGGGAGAATGACCTTGTACTTCTTATCGCGTCGTGCTTTATCGATACATCGTATTAAAAATTGGGTTTGCGGAAAAATGTAATCAGGCGGTATCAGTAAATGCTGATACATAGCGGTATCAAAGCCATGCTTTTTGGATCAAATCTTCAAGAATGCATCCGATGAGTTGATTTTTGCCTCTAATTTGTGTCTCTGTAACCCACTCCAGCCATGTCAAACACTTCCTGCGAAGAAAACCTGCCAAATATTGAAATGATGATACTCAATATGCTTAACAGGGCGATATGGCCATTCCAGCTATAATGGCTTAACGAAAAAACTGACAGTAAATATAAAAAAGGTAAAAAAAGTGCGAGTAGAAAAACTACTATAACAACCGTGTCGCATTAATAGTTTAAAGATTCACTATTAAACTTATACCTCGTGTTTAACGTTCCATTATACCTGCTTTCAATCATTGGATTATTATATATTCTGTCAATAGGAGTGTAAAGTAACTGATCGACATTACCAGATCCCTCCTCATATGCATATTCAATCTTTAGACCGCCAGTATAATCACTGTAATCTTCTTTAACCAATTTTCCTTGATTATATAGCATAGTAACTGAATAAACATAGGACCAGTAAAAGTGCCAATCGTAAAAGGTTATCTTTTCAAGTGAATTATCTGAATTGTAATCGTATTCCTCTCTGTCAATGTTCTTCCATGTATTGGTCAGTCTGTAGTTTTCGGATGACACCCAGTTGTCAAGAAGTCCATTCTCCCAGGTGAAATCCTCATTGTAGAAATACGCATCAAAATACAGATCTTTGACCCTGAACCTTATAATGTTTTTACCATCGTAGGTGAACTCGCCTTTACTACACTCATACAATTGACCATTGCCCACTGTATCACGGAAGTAATTAAAAGTCTCTAACAATTCACCATTGAAATTAAAAAAGTATTCATAACGACTTATAAACTGACCGTTGGAAAATTCATAATACTTCATTCTGTCCATGCGCTTTTCTGTAAAGTCGTATTCTGCCTTTTCACCAAGTTGTAATTTGCCTCCCTCACCAAAATATGATATCGCTGTAACAAAATCACCTGAATAGGTATAATCGCATTTAACTGTAGTATCCCATGTATTATAACTGGTATTCGATTTATGCAGAACTGTCCTGTTCACCAACATGTTGTTGTCATAGTTGAAAAACACTTTAATGACTCCCGTTAGCGCATCATTTGACATAGTGATTTGCTTTAAACGTTTGTGGTCTTTAACTTCGGAATCATCCTTTTTGCAGGCAGCTAAAAACGAAATAGAGAGCAATAGGAAAACAAGCTTTTTCATAATTGTCTTTTTTTTGTGAAAACTTTTGATACTATTCAGGTTAAAATAAAACAGCCACAAAAATAAGAAAAAATGGAATTATTTCAAATCCAACAGCACTTTTCCTGATGCTTTAAGCAATCCTACCGACCATACTACTATAACAATAGAGCTGAGTATGGCGGCAATGGAATCAATATAGGCAATCTCCCAAATCATGGCCGCGGTTAGGCCGGCTATGGCAGATAAACTGGTTAGCGCATCGGCCAGAACATGCAAGTAGGCGGCGCGTAGGTTGTGATCAGAATGGGATTTGTCATTGTGCAACAATACGGCACTCACAATGTTTACAACAAGCCCGATGATGGCTACCAAAATGGCTTCCCTGAAATTAATGTCAACAGGATTGTTAATTCTTCCAATGGCTTCGACCAAAATAATACCCGCAAAAACGAGCAAGATAAGCCCGCTGTTGTATCCTGAAAACGAAAGTATTTTGTCTGTTTTTTCGGCGTTGTCAGGGTTTTTGGCGGTAATCCTTCTCACGATTAAATAGGCCAGCCAACTTAGCCCAATGGCCAGAACGTGTGAGCCCATGTGTATGCCATCAGCTAAAAGAGCCATTGAACCTGACGATAATCCAAAGAATATTTCTGCCAGCATGGTAAGGGCTGCTATGGCTATTACCCAGCTGGTTTTACGTTGGTTTTTATGCAGTGTTGAATCTTCCATGTTGGTTCATTTTTCGACAAAAGTAGGTGTTTCTTCTTAAATGGATAATTTTTAAGGATAGACTATATATCGTGGAAATTGAACAGGGACGAATGAATTAAAGGCTTGTTGGATAAGGTAATTTATTTTTAAAGAAAGTAAAAACCCCGCCTTGGGTTGCAGCGGGGTTTTTTGTTTTGGCAGGTTTTTTCGGAATAATCCGAAGCTTAAAGGAAAAAGGATCGCTCGTTAATGATCGAGTAAAGTCGATATTGCTTTTCGCCTGCTGGCTCGAAGAAATACACCTTACTGTCTTTCGTGAAGATGGAAGCGTTAACATCTTTCACTTTTTTCTCAGTCAAACCACAAACTTCAATTTGCTGAATCGAATAATACTGATTTACTTTCATAGCAGGAAATTTATTTCATTTTAATTGTAAACCCATCTTTTTTACAAACGGGACAATGTGATTCTTTAACTATGCTTATATACCCACAGCGCTCGCACTTGTAGTACTTTTGGTACTCCACCCGACTTTGTTTTACACCTTTTTTTGTACTGAATGAAAACATTTTTTTCTGTGTTTTACTTCCCTTTCTCAATCAGCGTGCCAAAAGGGTGTAATTTTTTTAGGACATAATTTAAGTATCATGAAATCAGTGAAATAAAATTGAATAAAATGTGATTTTAATAATATTTCGTTTTTTGGACTTGTCGTTGTTAGCTTTTCTCCATTACGAAAACGGAAGTTTTTCCGATATCGTAATCCGCTGATTACGGTTTTTGATGCCGTTTCTTACTTACTTAAAACAATGTTATTACTTTTGCTCAAAAATTAGTTGCATGTTTCAGCCTTATAATACCGATTTCAATTCGCTCCAAAACCGTGTAGCAGAACTGGTGGCCAAGAACCAACGGTTCGATCGCCAACTGGTATTGCGCCAGATTCTATCGTTTATCGACTTAACCACCTTAAATGGGGATGATACGACTGCAAGAGTGGAAAATCTGTGCCGTCAGGCAATTGAATTTCAGTCTGTTGAAAAAGGTATTGCCCCTGTCGCCGCCGTCTGCGTATATCCGGTTTTTGCTGAACAAGTACATCAGCTATTGCTTAACTCAGGCATAATGACGGCCTGTGTAGCCGGTGCCTTTCCCAGTGGTTTGTCGCCGCTGGGTTTGCGGATTGATGAGGTGTCTTACGCTGTGCAAATGGGTGCAGATGAGATTGATATGGTGATATCACGTGGAAAATTGATCGAAGGTGATACCTCATCTGTATTTGATGAAATTGAGGCTATTAAAACGGCTTGCGATCAGGCTCATCTGAAAGTTATTCTCGAAACAGGAGAGCTTAAATCCGTTGAGCTGATTCGTTTGGCTTGTGAAATAGCGATTCAGGCTGGCGCTGATTTTTTAAAAACTTCTACTGGCAAAATTTCACCTGCCGCTACTCCTGAAGCTTTTTTAATAATGCTCGACACCATTAAGGAGTATTACCAAAAAACCGGAAAAAAAATCGGAATTAAAGCTGCCGGAGGAATCTCTACTCCGGAGGAGGCCATTGTTTACTATTGCCTTGTTAAAGAGGTGCTCGGTGAGGAGTGGCTTACAAAGGGTTTGTTCCGCATCGGGGCAAGTCGGCTGGCAACCCATGTGTATAATGAACTATGATAAACTAAATCTTACTATGAATAAACTCTTCGTATTCCTGCTCCTACTCGCTTTTTTTGCCTCGAAATCCCAAACTACTTTAACCGAGGCTGTGGATTTTCATGTGAAAACTATTTACGGTGAAACCATTTACCTGTTTCCGTTACTTGATGATAATCAGCAAATTGTTGTGATCGATTTTTTCTCAACTTCATGTGGGCCTTGTCAGGACTATGCTCCCGATTTTCAGGCTGCCTATGAGAAGTTCGGGTATAACGAAGGAAACGTCTATTTCATGGGCATCAACTGGGGAAACGATAACCAGGGGGTGTATGAGTTTGATTCGGTTTTCGGACTAACCTATCCTACGGCAAGTGGTAGTCAGGGGGGAGGGAATCTGGTTTTTAACGACTATAATATCCTTTCGTACCCCACAGTGGTTGTTATTACTCCTGATCATCAAATTGTTGAGCAATATATATGGGTGCCCGATGAAGATAATATAACGCAGGCTGTTTTAAATGCTGGTGGTATTATCGTAGGCGTTGATGAGCTTAATGAATCGGAGTCAGACAAGGTGATGGTATTTCCCCAACCGGCTTTCGACTATTTGCATGTCAATTCAGGTTTCGGGGCGAGTGCCAACGTCACGCTGAAACTTCTTAATCTGGCAGGACAGAACCTGATTACGCATCAAGCTTTTTTGCCTGCCGGCGAAAATCATGATTTAGTTCTTGATATCGGTGGTGTTCCGAATGGGGCTTATGTGTTGGTAATTGAAGGTGACTCTGGATTTCATGTCCATAAAAAAGTCATGGTGGTAAATAATTAATTGGTTTAAAACTGTTTAAATACTTTCTGATGATGAAGAATCAAATAAGGTTGGTAGTTTTGGGTATGGTCTCGGTGATGCTGTTTTTTGCATCCTGCATTCCTGACGACAATTCCGATTTAAACCCGGTGGATAAATTTCTGGGCACATGGAGCGTGAGCGACAACGCCGTACGTTTAAATTATCAAGTTACTATTTCCTCAAATCCGCTTAATTCTGCCGAAGTGTTAATGAGTAATTTTGCCGATCTGGGAAAAAGTGCCGTTGGATTGGTAGTGGGCAACACCATTGTCGTTGAAGGCCAGACCCTTGTTGGTAATTACTCGGTTTCAGGAACCGGTAGCTACGTGAGCGATTCAAGGTTGAATTTCAACTATGAGTTAAACGACGGCATCGATGTGGAGACGCGACAGGCTACTTTTTCAAAGTAGTAATCGGCTTTTCGTTTGCTGTTGTGTCGATGGCGATTTTGAGACTATCGGCTTTTTTGAGGTTTGTACTGTCAGCTTTCGCGATGGAATCATTTAGAAATTCCAGCTTTTTCTCTTCTTCAACCTTCAGCTTAACATCTTCCTGCATTCGGCTAAGTTTTGCAAGAATCTCATCGTAAATGTCAATCATATCCTCTTCCTGATCCTGATAATAGTTGATGTTCTCGACAAGTACTTTCACCGAAATCCCATATTTATCGACAATATTCTGGTCGTATTGGGCCGTTGAATTGTTATAGGCCTTATTTTTTTCTCTTAACGCCACCACGCGTGCCTCTTCCAGTTGTAAATCTGTAAGTATTTCTACCATTTGTTCCGGCGTGAGGAGCAGTTCAGGTTTGGGCGAACGAACATACTCCCGCTCATAGCACGAGGACAGCAACACAGAAATGGTAAAAAACAATAAAAGGTTTTTCATTTGTCGCATGTCAGTTACCTAATTCGGATAAAAACTTGATGCGCATCAGCCTGATTTCCTCCTCGCTATATTCCGATTCTCCCAACTCTTCAAGCGCATCTTCTATTGAATCCGTTTCAGCTTCAGAGAAATAATCATATATATCCTCTTGGTGGTATTCATCTACTTTATCATTAATATAGTACCCGATATCAAGCTTTGTGCCAGACATGACAATACGTTCAATTTCGGTTAACAACTCCGACAAAGAGAGGTTTTTGGCATGGGCGATGTCGTCAAGGGGCAGCTTACGGTCGATACTTTGGATAATATAGACTTTTAACCCCGACTTATTAATCACCGATTTGATGACCATGTCGTTTGGTCGGGTAATTTCGTTTTCCTCTACATATTTCTGTATCAACTCGAGGAAGGGTTTGCCATATTTAGCTGCCTTTCCTGCACCTACCCCCACGATCTGTTTTAGTTCTTCCTCATTTATAGGGTATTGTATGGCCATATCTTCAAGCGATGGATCTTGAAAAATGACAAATGGAGGCAGATTTTCTTTTTTCGAAATGTCTTTTCGCAAATCTTTAAGCAGGGCAAACAGGGTAGGATCGGCTCCGCTTCCTTTTTGTCCGCCGGCGTTTACTACCATGTCGTCATCGTCGGTGGAGTCGTAGTCATGATCTCTGGCAATCAGGATACTGTATGGTTCTTTAATAAAATTCTTCCCGGCTTCTGTAATCCTGAGAATTCCATAGTTTTCAATTTCCTTTTCGGCCAGCTTGTGAATAAGCGCCTGACGGATAATCATGACCCAATATTTGGCGTCATGTTGACTGCCGGAACCAAAGGATTTATGTTGATCGAGTTTGATGCTCTTTACATCTCCGCTTTTCTTGCCTGCAATTACCTCACCAACGATTTTGGCTTTAAATTGTTCTTTAAGTGCCAGGACTACTTTCAGGGCCAATCTGATTTCATCCTTGCCTTCGTATTTTTCTTTGGGATTCAGACAGTTGTCGCAAGCACCACAGTTATCCTTATGGTATGTTTCGCCAAAATAGTGTAGCAATAAGCGATGGCGGCATACTGAAGATTCGGCGTAAGCTACTGTTTCGAAAAGCAATTCTTTGGCAATTTCCTGTTCGGCAACAGGCTTGTCTTTCATAAACTTTTCCAGTTTCTGGATGTCATCGTAGTTGTAAAAAGTGATACAATTGCCTTCTCCTCCGTCGCGGCCTCCACGGCCGGTTTCCTGATAATACCCTTCAATACTCTTAGGTATATCATGATGGATCACGAAACGTATGTCCGGTTTATCTATGCCCATCCCAAATGCAATGGTGGCTACAATAACTTCAACATTCTCCATCAGGAACATATCCTGGTTGTTGCGGCGGGTGGCCGCGTCCAGACCTGCATGATAGGGTAACGCCCTGATGCCGTTTACAACCAGAGATTCGGCTATCTCTTCTACTTTTTTCCTGCTCAAACAGTACACAATACCCGACTTATTTGGTTGGGTTTTTATGTATTTAATGATGTCCTTAATTACATCTTTTGTCTTGGGACGCACCTCGTAATAAAGATTATCTCTGTCGAAAGAGGCTTTGAACACTTGTGCATCGACAATTTCGAGGTTTTTTAGAATATCCTCCTGCACTTTTAAGGTGGCCGTAGCCGTTAATGCAATGATCGGGATGTTGGCGTTTATTGCGTTGATTATCGACCGGAGTTTGCGGTACTCAGGTCTGAAATCATGACCCCATTCTGAAATACAATGTGCTTCGTCGATTGCGAAAAATGAGATCTCGATATTTTTCAGAAACTCGATGTTGTCTTCTTTGGTAAGCGACTCGGGAGCCATGTAGAGCAATTTGGTTTTGCCCGACAACAAATCGTCTCTCACCTCCATGATCTCAGCCTTCGAGAGCGATGAATTCATCACGTGGGCAATCCCCGACTGGGTAGCAAAGTTCCTGATCATGTCCACCTGATTCTTCATGAGTGCGATCAGCGGAGAGACTACAATGGCCGTTCCTGGTTTAAGCAAAGCCGGCAGTTGGTAACACAGCGATTTACCTCCACCTGTTGGCATTACAACAAAAGTATTGTTGCCTGCAAGCAGGTTTTTGATAATTAATTCCTGATTACCCTTGAACTTAGTAAATCCAAAAAAGGATTTCAGCACTTCTTTGGTGTTGTATTTATCTTTTCCTTCACACATTATATAGGGAGATAAAACATATCTTTGTCATAAAAAAATTCAAATCCGTTGTTTAAGATGTCACACTCAAAGAGTGAGCATGATATCTCGCGGACATGAACAAATATAATACTAAAAAATTGCATAAGCATCAATTTTTATAAAAAAATGTTGAAAGCAGAAGAAAAAATTCAAAAAGCAGCATTATCAACCATCGAAAATGAGTGGAGATCAATACAAAAGCTGGATAAATCCATCAATGATGAGTTTATTGGCGCGGTAAAACTTCTTTATAGCTTACAAGGCAGAGTTATTGTCACGGGCATTGGAAAAAGTGCCAATATTGCACAAAAAATTGTTGCCACGTTTAATTCGACCGGTACTCCTTCCATTTTCATGCATGCTGCTGATGCCATTCATGGTGATTTGGGGATTGTTCGCAAGGATGATGTGGTAATAGCTATTTCAAAAAGTGGTGAAACACCTGAGGTTAAAGTGTTGATTCCCTTATTAAAATCGATGCAAAACCCGATTATTGCGCTGGTTGGAAATGTAAATTCTTACTTGGCCGCTCAAGCAGATTTTGTTTTGGATGCCACGGTAGATAAGGAGGCTTGTCCGAATAATCTTGCGCCAACGAGTAGCACTACGGCTCAATTGGTTATGGGAGATGCGCTTGCTGTCAGCCTTTTAGAACTCAGGGGATTTTCTGCCGACGATTTTGCACGATATCATCCAGGAGGCTCTCTAGGTAAACGAATGTATTTGCGGGTTTCCGATTTGTCGGGGCAAAACGCAAAGCCGGCTGTGGATGCTGAAGCCCTGATGCCTGAAGTTATTATTGAGATTTCATCGAAGAGGTTGGGAACAACTGCTGTTTTGAAAAACAACCAGCTGGTGGGTGTAATTACCGATGGCGACTTAAGACGAATGATCGAAAAAAACCTGGACTTCGCACATATTCGTGCCGAAGAGGTGATGACAAAAAACCCGAGGACAATAAATGGAGATGAATTGGTCGTAAACGCTTTGGATATCATGCGACTGAACAATATTACCCAACTTCCGGTAGTTAATGAAGGGGAATATGCTGGTGTTATTCATTTGCACGACATACTCCGCGAAGGGATTATTTAAACATATATCAATTAGCATATGAAACTCTGGACCAAAGATCTGGTAAAAAAGTACAAACAGCGTACTGTTGTCAACAGTGTTAGTGTGGAAGTGAATCAGGGGGAAATTATCGGGCTGCTTGGGCCAAATGGCGCGGGAAAGACGACTAATTTTTATATGATAGTTGGTTTAATTAAGCCGCTTTCAGGAAGTGTTTACCTTGATGATGTTGAGATTACGAATGAGCCAATGTACCGGCGTGCCCAACGTGGGATTGGCTATTTGGCTCAGGAAGCTTCTGTTTTCCGCCATCTGAGCGTTGAAGACAACATCAGGGCTGTAATGGAATTTACCAGGCTCACCAAAAGTCAACAGAACGAGAAACTGGAATCTCTGCTTGAGGAATTCGGACTACAGCACATCAGAAAAAGTAAGGGGATTCAGCTCTCAGGAGGAGAAAGACGCCGCACCGAAATAGCGCGGGCCTTGGCGGTTGATCCAAAATTTATTCTGCTTGATGAACCTTTTGCCGGAGTAGATCCGATTGCGGTTGAAGATATTCAGCTGATTGTTTCTAAACTAAAAGACAAGAATATTGGAATTCTGATTACCGATCACAATGTGCACGAAACCTTGACTATAGTCGATCGCGCTTATCTTTTGTTCGAGGGGTCGATCCTAAAATCAGGATCTGCCGAAGAGCTGGCCAACGACAAGCATGTACGAAAGGTTTATCTTGGAAAGAACTTTGAGCTGCGTAGAAAAGATTTTGAACAGGAAAAGCTTTGACAAAATGCAATTGTCATAGTTCATTCTGTTTAACTAGGAAATGTAGTTGTGTTACTGTTTTACGACTGATTGAGACCAATTTTATTAAGTTTTAATAATAGTATGATAAATTACATATGGGCTACTGAACCTTCCTTGTTGGCTAGTTTTTGTTGCGTGTCATGTAATCAACTCTAATTAAAAAAGATACAAATAGCGAAATAATTAATGCGACTAAATAAAAAAAGATTAAAAAAAACTTGCTTTCTGCGCACTGAATTATGTATATTTGTCATGTTCTTAACAGAACGATTAACTTTAGCAGGTTAATTTTTTGGGTTATCCCTCTTCCACGAGGGTTTTTAGGTTAATATGGGAAAAGCCCCGTCCGCCTGGCCGAGGGCTTTTCTTTTTACCTTTTTTTTCTTTTTTCGTTTTTCTCAAAGTCAGTTAATTTTGGAAGGTGGTTGGTCGGGTGACCAAAAAAAATCCCTGATTCCTTTATAAGAAACCAGGGATTGTTAATCCATTAAACCTTGTTTATTCAAAAGATAAAATTGATTTTTCTATAAGCTCTATGGCTTGTGATAGTTCTTCTTCGCTGATAACGAGAGGCGGGGCAAAGCGAATAATGTGGTCGTGTGTTGGCTTTGCCAGCACACCATTTTCAGCCATTTTCAGACATACGTCCATCGCTGTTTTTCCGTTTTTCGGATTAATAACCACTGCATTTAGCAAGCCTTTACCTCTTACCAATCCCACCATTTTTGAAGGGATATTCCTCATGGCTTCGCGGAAAATGATGCCAAGCTTTTCAGCTCTTTCGGCAAGCTTTTCTTCCTGAACTACTTGCAGTGCTGCCACTGCAACTCTTGCCGCAATGGGGTTTCCGCCAAAAGTTGATCCATGTTGACCGGGTTTAATGGTGAGCATTATTTCATCACTGGCCAAAACGGCTGAAACGGGATAGGCGCCGCCAGAAAGTGCTTTTCCTAAGATTAAAATGTCAGGATGTACGCCTTCATGATCACAGGCCAATAATTTTCCGGTGCGGGCGATGCCGGTTTGAACCTCATCGGCAATAAACAGTACGTTTTTAGCCTTACAAAGGTCATAGGCTTTTTTCAGATAGCCTTCGTCGGGCACAACAACACCAGCTTCACCTTGAATTGGTTCAACCAGAAATCCGGCAATGTTCGGGTCTTCAAGTGCTTTTTCGAGTGCGTTCAAATCATTGTAAGGAATGATAATGAATCCGGGAGTATAGGGGCCAAAACCGGCTTTTGACTCCGGATCGGTCGACATAGACACTATGGTGATTGTCCGACCGTGAAAGTTGTCGGCGCATACGATAATTTTGGCCTGATCAGCAGGGATTCCCTTTTTGTCGTAAGCCCATCTGCGGCATAATTTGAGTGCAGTTTCGTCGGCTTCAGCTCCGGTATTCATGGGAAGAACCTTGTCGTAACCAAAGAACGAAGTGATAAACTTTTCATACGGGCCTAAGGCGTCGTTGTAAAAGGCCCTTGAGGTAAGTGTCAGGGTTTGTGCCTGGTCAATTAGTGCATTGACAATTTTCGGATGGCAGTGCCCCTGATTTACAGCAGAGTATGCTGATAAGAAATCGAAATATTCCTTGCCTTCGGCATCCCATACCTTAGCTCCTCTTCCTTTTGACAAGACAACAGGTAGTGGATGGTAATTGTGTGCGCCGTACTTGTCTTCCAATTTCATGGCCTCTGCTGATGATATTTTTTCTGTCATTGCTCAATATATTTAATGTGATTAATAGAAATTAAAAATTTGTTCAAAATTAGTGGTTTTCAATGGACTGAAATTGATATAAACGTTAAATTTTCAAATTTGGAGTCATTCTAATCTGAAAAGAGCAGTATTCGAATTTAGAGCAAATGACGAAAAGGCAACAAAACCCATTCAAAAACCTTGTTTATTAGAGGTCTCTTTTTCCATGCAGAATAGTCAAAAGGGTGGGCATCTTCTAATGTTCGCATGGTATGTCGGCTTACCTGGTTTGCTATATCTGTGTCAGCACCGACAAGTAGTATTTCATACATATACCTGAAACTTCTGTAATCAAAATTTGAAGAACCGATGGCGAATACTGATTTGTCGATGAGGAGTAATTTGGCATGCAGGTTATTTGTCTGGTAAAAAAGAAATTCAATTCCTTTTTTATTGAGAGGTCCCAGGTATTTATTGCGCAGGATGTCAATTAAAGTTACATCAGATTGCTTTGGCAAAATGACCTTAACTTCGACGCCTCGTTGTGCCGCATCGGTGAGTGCTTTGCGTAATAAATATCCAGGTAGAAAATAGGGTGTCTCGATAACAACCTGGTCTCTGGCCGACTTAATAAGCTTGATAAACTTGTTGTTTATTCTTTTAAAGGCAATAGACGGAGCGTCTCTCACGATTTCAAAATCATGCTTTTTAACAGGGGTTGTCCGGCTTTGTGTGTTGATATTGTATTTGTTGAAGTTTCGGAAATCCTGTTTAAAGAGTTTTACAAAATCCAAGGTGATACTACTCTTCATACGTAAAACGGATTCCCTCCAATTGAGGTTGTAACCTGTAATATTGGAAGATCCAATGTAGGTAATTTCGTCGTCGATAAGTAAAAGTTTGCGGTGGTTACGTTTATGGCTGCGGGTAAAAATATCGGAGTTGATGATAATTTTTTGGAAAAAGCGCACCTCACCTTTATACTGAATTAGTGTTTTAAAATATTCTTTGTTAATTGAGCCTGCTCCCCAGTAATCAATCAGAAGTTTTACCTCAACCCCTTCGCGGGCTTTTTTTGTTAGAGCTCTTCTGAAACGATCGCCAATAACATCTTTGCCTACACGAAATGTTTGTAAATAAATATATTTTTTAGCCGATTCTATGTCGTCAATCATTGATTGATAATACTTAAGCGGCTCGGCGAATAGGTGATATGGTTCTAAAATGTTCACGCGGGTTTCCTTTTCTTGTTGAACAAGGCATATACTAAAACCAATAAAAATACAAAAGCTCCCATTCCGATTAAAAGCAGCTTGTACGCATGAAGATCTTCCTCTTTTTCTCTGTTTAGCTGAGCCAGGACTTCAGCCTCACGGTTTATTTCTTCAATTCTATATTTGGTTTCTGTTTGCTGGCTTTGTAGCAGATGGAGTGTCTGAATTAGCGAATCTTTGCTTAGTATGTAGGCGTTAAAGTACTTATTGTACTCTTCTATATTGCCGGAGTAGGCATAACAGTGCATGAGTGATTCCTGACATAGTGAGACATAGTCGACATAGTTGTTTTTTTTAGCCATATTCAAGCCATCAGACAGGTACAAGATGGCCGAATCGATTTTCACTTTCTGGAGGTAAAGAGAGCCGGTGTTGTACAAGGCCATAACCAATCCGGTCTCGCTTTGCAGGTCTTTGTATTGTTTTATGCTTTTATAAAAATACTTTATTGCTGCGTTAAAGTTTTCCATATTGGCGTAGAGCGTTCCCATGTTGTTGTTTAACAGAGCGATACCCAGTTTGTCATTTAGTTTCTCCTTAAGTTTTAATGACTGTTCGTAGAGATTGAGTGCTTTTTTGTAGTCTTTCAGGTCGAAATTGTAAATTTCACCGGCATTATTCAACACCTGTGAAAGGCTGCGTTCATCGCCGGTGGCCTCCAATATGGCAATGGCTTTCGTGTAATACTCTAGTGATTTTTCTTGTTGGTTGAAAGCGCGGTAAATTATCCCTAAACTGTTGTAACAGCGGGCAAGTAGTTCGTTATCTCCGATTTCCTTGAAGATGAGCATGGCCTGATAGTAATGATCCAGTGCTGACTGGAAATCATTGATATAGTAAAAAACATTACCCAACTGAATGAGTGCTGTGCCCATACCAATCTCATTCCCAATCAGTTTTTCCAGATCGTACGACATTTGGTAATAATACCTGGCTGAGTCAAAGTCAGAAGTCTCGTCAAAAACAAGACCGAGGTTGTTTAAACAGTTTGCTTGACCTTGTAAATGGTTTTGTGCGCTATAATAAGTTAAGGCTTTCCGGTAGTAATCTCTGGCCAGATCCAATTCGCCCAGATAGTAGCAGCTATTGCCCAATGACTTTAGTGCCAATGCCTGTAGTGTGTCGTTCTTTAAACTTTCCGCCAGGTCAATAGCCTCCTCTCCGTAATTTATGCATTCGTAAAACGATATAGTGCGATATGACTCGGATAGTTTTATAAGAGAAGAATACCTTTCAGTGTTTTTTTGCTGAGGTAACTTGGTTTTAATGCTGTCGATACTTTCAATCGACGATGCTTCACCAAAGTGCGAAACTACCAGCAATGCCGCCATGATAACTGATTTGATACCCATGAGGCAAATGTAGCGAAAAAGTGTTTGTTTTTGACGCCATATCATGATACTTTTTTTCAACCAGGACAGCACATCTACTTGAGTGCTTTTTGGGTTGATTCAATCTAAGTTTGTTATCTTTGTCCTTTCTAAACATGTTGATAATGATAAAATCCATGACCGGATACGGGAAGCAAATCGTTGAATCTGCAAACCGAAAGTATACCATTGAAATACGCACTTTAAACAGTAAAACACTCGATCTGAATATGCGTTTTCCTGGCTCGATGAAGGATAAGGAAATTGAAATCAGGAATCTTATGGCTCAAGAGCTTGAAAGAGGAAAGGTAGATGTGCTGCTCGTTATGGAGGAAAAATCTTCTGAAGGAGCTGTTCAAATCAATACTACTATGGCTGAACACTACTATCAGCTGGTGAAAAAGCTTTCAGAAAACACAGGTGAACCCATGCCTGCTGATGTGCTTTCCATCTTGTTGAAAATGCCGGATGTACTCATCCCAAAGGAGTTTGATGCTGACGAAACAGAATGGGCCATTGTTTTGAACGGATTCCGTCAAACAGTGGAATTGGTGAACCAATTCCGTGCTCAGGAAGGTGCTGTGCTTACCCCTGGTTTCCAGCAGCATGTTCAGGAAATTCTTAACTTGCTCACCGAAGTGGATGTTTTTGAATCAGATCGTGTTGCGAAAGTGAAGGAACGAATCCTCCTGACTCTCAGTAAACAAGCACCGGATGTTCAGCTAGACATGAACCGACTGGAGCAGGAAATGATTTATTATGTTGAGAAGCTTGATATTACAGAGGAAAAAGTCAGATTAAAAAACAACTGTACCTATTTTCTGGAAGTGCTTGAAAACGAATCTTCTGTTGGAAAAAAGCTGGGGTTTATTGCCCAGGAAATCGGGCGCGAGATCAATACTCTTGGGTCAAAAGCAAATAACTCGGATATGCAGCGATTGGTGGTTTTGATGAAAGACGAACTGGAAAAGATTAAAGAACAGCTGTTTAACATTTTGTAGTGTGTTATGTCGGAAAAAGTTGCTGGTAAGTTGATTGTTTTTTCCGCTCCTTCCGGGGCTGGAAAAACCACCATTGTCAGGGAAGTGATGAAAGTTGTCCCCAATTTGTCGTTTTCAGTTTCGGCCACGAGCCGAAGCCCGAGAGTGGGGGAGGTTGAAGGACTAGATTATTATTTCCTGTCAGTGGAAGATTTTAAACTGAGAATAAAGCAAAATGCCTTTGTGGAATGGGAGGAGGTTTATCCTGATCGTTTTTATGGTACATTTAAAATGGAGGTTGAACGGATAAGAAATGAAGGAAGAAATGTACTTTTTGATGTAGACGTTTTAGGTGGACTAAACATTAAAAAACTTTTCGGGACAGAAGCGTTGGCCTTGTTTATCGCTCCTCCCACGATAGATGAATTAAGAAACCGTTTGATTACCAGAGCTTCTGATACAACCGAAGACATTGAAATAAGGTTAAAGAAAGCTGCCTATGAAATGAGTTTTTCAAATCAATTTGATGTGGTAATTATCAATCGCGATCTGCAGAAAGCGGTTAAAGAGGTGGTTGGTGTTATAAAAAGTTTTTTGTCAAAAAATTAGTACTCTATGAAATCTGTTGTGTTGCCAAATTATAACCGCAATGTTCTCCGCGCGATCTTGAGTCTGGAAGTCAGAGTATCAGAAAAGCCTGTGCCTGTAGGCGATGAAGTGCTTGTTAGATTGCATGCTGCACCTGTTAATCCTTCTGATATTGCTTTTATTCAGGGCGGATATCAAATAGTGAAATCTTTGCCTGCCGTGCCCGGTTTTGAAGGGAGCGGTAAGGTTGAAGAAGTGGCATCGGGTTTGGAAGATTGGCTGGGCAAAAGGGTGAGTTTTTTTGTTCAGGACGACAAATCCGGAGCATGGTCGGATTATCTTGTAGTAAAGGAGTGTGATTTAATTGAACTTCATGAGGATATGGATATGGATCAGGCTGCTTGTCTGGCGATTAATCCTTTTACTGCCTATGGTTTATTTGATGTTACGGGGGCTGAACTAAGCCGAGCGGTCATTGTGAACGCGGCTGGTGGTCAAGTACCGGCGTTTATCCGGAGTTTGGCGCAGGAGCATGACGTAAAAGTAATAAATATTGTCCGTAGTCAAGCGGCTTTTAACAAGTTAAAATCAAACGGTGAGGCATACATTTTACTCGAATCAGAAGAAGGGTTTGCCGCAAAACTCAAAGAGCTGGCTCATGATTTAGAGGCCACTATTGCTTTCGATGCCGTGGCGGGTGCGCAATCGGGTGTGTTGTTTAATGCTATGCCTCCTGACTCCGAACTGGTGTTGTATGGGGGATTGTCGAACAAGCCGGTTTCAGAGTTAAGTACGATGGATTTGATATTTAATGATAAGATGGTGTCTGGTTTTAACCTCAGCGCCTGGAAAGAATTGATTGATAATAAAGAATTTAAAGCAATTTCTGAAAGCATACAAATGAAATTTATTACCGGAAAATGGGAAACCCATATACGCTCTGATTTCTCTTTTGATCAGGTTACAGAGGCCCTCAAAAGCTATCTGGGCGACATGAGTGGTGGAAAAGTTTTGTTGAAACCTTCTAAGATTTGATAACAGTGCTGAAAAAAACGGGTTTGTTGTTTGGCTCATTTAACCCCATCCATACGGGACATTTGATATTGGCCAATTTTATGGCTGAATTTACCGATTTGGATGAAGTATGGTTTGTGGTTTCACCTCAAAATCCCTTGAAAAACAAAAAGACTTTATTGGCTGATTATCATCGGTTGGCCTTGGTGCGTCTTGCAGTCGAAAATCACCACCGCCTTGGTGTAAGCGACATAGAGTTTAAAATGCCCATGCCTTCGTACACCATCGATACACTGACCTATATGAGTGAGAAATATCCTGATCGCGAATTGGTTTTAATCAGCGGAACTGACATTTTTGAAGGATTCCACAAATGGAAAAATTATTTGGAGATACTACAGCAATACCATTTTTACGTCTATCCACGACCGGGTTTTGCCTTAGGGAAGTACGAGAATCATCCGGCTATCACCCTTTGGAATGCCCCTTTAATAGAAATATCCTCGAGTTTCATCAGGACGGGGATAGCAGCAAAAAAAGACATGAGTTTCTGGATGCCTGATCAGGTTTATCAATACATCACCGAGATGCATTTTTATGAAAAGTAATCGGATGGTTTTAATTATTCTCTCAATCCTGACTACTTCGTGAGTTCAAAGAAAGCTGATATTTTGTCGCAGATATAATCGACAGTTTCGATGGGGAGTTCGTAAAACATGGGTAGCCTGATCAGACAATCGGCATATTTTTGCGTGTTGGACAAAATCCGGCCATCGTGTTTTGAGGCATAGTAAGGGCTTTTGTGCAAAGGTAAATAGTGAAAGACCGCATGAATACAATTGTTGTTCAGATAGTTTAATAAGCCGGAACGAAGCGCAGGTGTTTCCACTAAAAAATAAAACAAATGGCCATTGTTGGTTGCAAAATTCGGAATCTCGTCTAATCTGACAAAACCCTGTTCGGCTAAAGGGGTCAGATTTTGTTGGTAACGATTTCTCAGCTGGATTCTTTTCTCCTGAATTTCATCTATTTGAGTCAACTGCGCATACAGCACGGCAGCTGTTATCTCTGAGGTAACGAAAGAAGCCCCGATATCCACCCATTCGTATTTGGCCACCTCGCCCCGGTTAAAAGCTGTTCGGTTGGTGCCTTTTTCCCATACGATTTCGGCGCGTGAGACAAACTTTTCGTCGTTAATAACTAAAAGCCCCCCCTCACCGCAGCTCACGTTTTTCGTTTCATGAAATGAAAAAGCCGCAAAATGGCCAAAACTACCTAAAGGTTTTCCTTTGTAAAAGGCATCGATGCCATGAGCAACATCTTCAAACAGGATCAGGTTATGCTTGTTAGCTAAGGCCACAGCTTTTTCCATGTCAACAGCCACTCCGCCATAGTGCATCACCACCAGCACTTTGGTTTTTTCGGTGATAAGTAATTCAACCTGATCAAGATCAATGTTTGGATAATTGGATAACGTGTCGGCGAAAACCAAACGGGCTCCTTTGTAAATAAACGGATTTGTAGTAGACACAAAGGTGAACGAAGGCATAATGACCTCGTCGCCTGGTTCTAAATCCATCAACATCACGGCCATCTCAAAGGCGTGGGTACATGAGGTGGTAAGAAAGGTTTTCTTAAACTTGTAACGTGTTTCGAAAAATTCGTGCACTTTTTGGGTGTAAATACCATTGCCGGAAATATGCCCAAAGTCCATTGCGGCTTTTGCTAACTCGAGTTCCTTTTCTCCACAATAGGGTTTGTTAAAGGGTATTTTCATTCATGCGTATTTATCTATTGGCCGACAAAGATAATTGTTTGATGGTTTACTCAGATACCTTTCCCTTCATGTTTTTTATAACCAAGGCATACGCCGCTTTTACACAATCGTCAATGGTTAGCGAGTCGGTTGAAATGACCAGATGGGCATTTTTTGGAATTTCAAAGGGAGCGCTAATTCCTGTAAAGTCCTTTATAATCCCCAGTCGGGCCTTCTTGTAAAGTCCCTTTACGTCTCTCGCTTCGCATATTTCAAGCGGAGCGTCAACAAAAATCTCCAGATAGTGTTCTTGTCCAACAATTTGCTGTGTTTTTTTTCGAATTTCTTCTGTAGGTTGAATAAAACTGTTAATGGTAGTTATGCCCTGCTTTACCAATAGACCTGAAATCTCAGCGATTCGGCGGATGTTTTCCGTACGATCATCTGGTGTATATTGCAAATCGCTGCACAATCCTTTCCTCACTACATCGCCATCCAAAACAGCGACAGCTATTCCTTGCTCTTTTAGTTCTGATGCAAGTCCGGCAGCGACAGTTGTTTTTCCTGCTCCCGATAAACCTGTGAGCCAAATAGACTTTGCACGATAAATTGGTTTATTCATATATTTTGGTGGTTAGCTTTGTTTAGATGGCAATGAATTTTATGGTCAGCCCTGTTTCATCAGGCACTGTGTCGCTTATGAAGGCTTTGTCAATTCTACTTATTAGAAAATCCTTCAACCCACTTTCAATATCTTTATGGTTAAAATGCAGAACGGTGTCCTTAACACCCATCAATTTATAAAGCGCCGGACGAAGGAGTTTGGTGCGGTTAAAAAACTTTTCCTTATTTAATTTGTACAGCTGGTTCTCGAAGGCCTCCTGATCCGGGCAAAGCTCAAAACCTAAAAGTTTGTTGTACCGCAGTGCTCTTGTGTTCGATTTGAGGATATGAGCCAGGATGTCCATTTGAAATAACCTTAACCCTACATCCCCAAATGACAGCACTGCCAGCAAAGGGAGTTCAGTATGAATATATTTCTCCACGGCTATAAATATCCCTGTTTCCATGCTTCCTTTTTCCCAGTCGATGTCCTTGGCGTTAAAGACTCCAATTTTTTCACCCTTATATTCAAAGATGAAATACAAGTTGTTCACATTGTTTATCGAGTGAAACCACTTGAGTTGCATTTCCGGCGTTATGGTTTCCCGATAGGCCATATATTGCTTTACATGGTGCGAGTTTCTCCAGTTTCTTACGAGTTCTATGTCATCTACAGTGATTTTCCTGAATACAATATTTCCTTTTCTAACGATCATATAAATGGAGTCTGAACAAATGCGATAATATTTATGCCTGCAAAAGTAGTGGTTTCGCTTTAATTGGCAGCAGGCCTTAAAAAGAGGTCAGCAGAATAGTTGCGTTTCCATGTTCTCATGAAAAACTGAATGCCGGAAATGGCTGTGTTAATTCTGTTTTCAGGTCTTGAGGATAATATATTACTTTTGCCCAATTGTACTATGTAGATGGAAAACCGAAAGAAAAAATTATTGCTCATCAATCCGTTGCATCCGTATAAACGAGATGCGCTATTTGATACGTCAACGATTTCGCCACCATTGGGATTGGGGATTATTGCAGGACTGACCCCTGATGACTGGGACATTGAGATTCATGATGAAAATTTTGAAGTGTTCCAATACAAAGCTGTAGATTTTGTTGGGATTACAGCCTTAACATCAGCAGCTTACAGGGCTTATGAGATAGCTGCCATTTACCGCGAAAGGGGAATTAAAACTGTTCTGGGGGGGATTCATGTAAGCATGCGCCCTGAGGAAGCGCTAAAATACGCTGACTCCATTGTGGTTGGTGAGGCCGAAGGGGTTTGGGCTCAGGTGTTAGCTGATTTTGAAAAGAATGAACTGAAACGTCAATATCATGGCGACCTCTTGTCATTGGAAAATGCCCCCATACCACGTCGCGACTTGTTTCATCCGGGTTATTCCTATGCCAATATTCAAACCACGAGAGGATGCCCGATGAACTGCGACTTCTGCTCTGTCCATACATTTAATGGGAATCATTACCGCCAACGACCAGTGGAAGATGTACTTGATGAGTTGGAGTCAATAAAGGCCGATCATCTGTTTTTTGTTGATGATAACCTGATTGGTTACAGCAAGTCGTCGGCTCAACGTGCCGTAAGTTTGTTTAAGGGAATGATAGAGCGGGGGATAAAAATGGATTGGTATTGTCAGGCGTCGTTAAATATTGCCGACAACGAAGAGGTGTTGAAGTATGCCGCTGCCAGCGGATGCAAGATGATTCTGATAGGTATTGAATCGGAAAAGGTTGAGCAGCTGAAGGAAACCAATAAAAAAATGAACCTGAAAATAGGAGTAGATCATTACGAAGAAGCTTTTGCAAAAATTCATGCTCATGGTATCGGCGTGCTTGGCGCATTGGTTTTTGGACTAGATTCTGACACTCCTGAAGACCTGATTAACAGAGCAAACTATGCCATTAATTCAGGAATCGATGCCATGCAGGCTACCATTATTACCCCTTTGCCGGGTACACGCCTATTCGATAGGCTTGATAAAGAAAACCGCTTGCTTTTCACCAGTTTTCCTGAAGATTGGAAACACTATCATTTTCTTGAAGTCATTCATAAGCCAAAACTGATGTCGCCTGATGAATTGATGGATACGATGCATGTGTGTTGGGAGAAAATGTGGAACGAGAAAACGCTTTACCGAAAGATGCTTAAGACGCTGAAAGCCACTAAAAGTGCAAAGGCTGCTGCCTGGGCGCTTACTTCAAATATGGAACGGCACAACACGGCTTTTGGTAGCAAACGTGCTCCCCTTGATATAAACAAAATGCTAGGTGGTCTGGGTGCCACCGAATAATTATCAGACGATTGATGATGAATGATCTCAATGAAATTCCTTTTTTCTTTATCGTGGGACGACCCAGATCAGGGACGACCCTGCTGCGTACGTTATTTGATGCCAATCCACATGTGGTGGTTCCCCCCGAATCGCAGTTTATTGTAAACCTTTACTCACGCTACGGGAAAATAACCTTCTGGACAAATGAACTTGTAAAGGCTTTCGTTGATGATATTAGCCGGCAGTGGCTCTTTAATACTTGGAAAATACCTGATTTGCAGTTGCAGGAAGCGTTAACACCCTTTGTTGGACATCATACTTACGGTGAGTTGTGCAAGGCTGTATATCTCGAATATCAGTCGATTTACCCAAAGAAGGAAATTCTGTTTATTGGTGATAAAAACCCGGGGTATACCATCTATACAAAATTGTTGAGTGAAATTTTTCCGGA
The DNA here is from genome assembly GCA_002440885.1 of Bacteroidales bacterium UBA6244. Lineage (GTDB taxonomy): Bacteria > Bacteroidota > Bacteroidia > Bacteroidales > F082 > UBA6244. The sequence continues at coordinate 15,727 of DJVY01000121.1, read as the reverse complement.
AGCTAAATTCATTCATATCATTCGTGATTACCGCGATCATTTTGTGTCGGTTCGTAATGTGGATTTTGAGCTTCCAATAGTTTCATTGGTTGTTTTTAAATGGCGGTTGTTTGTAATGCATTTCCGAAAAATGAAAAACAAATACCCCAACACGCACTTGGAAATCAATTACGAAGATTTGGTGCGTAATCCCGAAAAGGAAATGAAACGGTTGTGCCTTTTCACAGGTGTTCCTTTCGATCCGGACATTTTTGAGTTTTATAAACAAGCCGACACCGCTGTTGAGCTAATAAACTCGGATGTTTTTAAGAAATTCCATTCAAGTCTGTTTAAAAAAATTAATCCGGATAAAATAGGGGTGTACAAAAAGGAATTGAGTGTCAGGCAAATTAAGATTGCGGATGCTGCCGCAGGAAAATATGCAGAGCTGGCAGGCTATCAACGTGATTATAAAAAACCGGGTTGGGGCATTCAATTGCTTGCTTTTCCGGGTGTTGTGATTGCCTGGAAACTCAGGTTACTTACAAAGATTGTAGACAGATTTCCTTATCAATGGCGCGAACGGATTTTGAGCAGATGGCCTCTCAAGGTCGCCAAGGCTTATTTGAAAATTTTTAACCCAAAAAAACTTACCGGATTTAGCGACTTGTAGCCTTGGTTACCACATGGTTGTATGGCCAATGGTGTTTTCGTCAATCAAGCACTTTTGAGATATGGAACGGAGGTTTTTTGTTCTGCACAGTTTGTATACGGCTCAAATAGCCACCTATCACTCCCAAACTGAATACAATGATGCTTGTTGAGAATAAAATGGTAACAATCACAGAGGTATATCCCAGAGGCACATCGAAAAATAGTTTCTGAACAATAAATTTGATGGCCAGCAGAAACGACAGAAATGAAATGATGAATCCGCTGTATACCATTATTTTAAGTGGTATGTTAGAATAAAAATAGGTCAGGTTGGCAGCAAGCATAAACAAGCGAAACGGACCATATCCTGATTGGTTGTTTTCTCTTTTTTTGTGTTCTACAATCACAAAGGATATTTTATCAGTGTACCAATGGATTATTTCATCGATGAATATGAAGCTCACCTGATGGGCAAGAATTTTCTCCACAAGAAACTTGTCGATTAAGCGGAAGGATGACCCGTTTCCTGCACCGTTGTGAAAGAGCTTGGAAGATGTTTTTACAGTTTTGCTCAAGAGGTTGCGTGTGGTCGAGTGTTGTTTTTTGGCATAAATGCCATAAGTAACCACGCTTTTTTCTTTTTTCGCTGTTTGGATGAGTTTAGCTATCTCCTCGGGTGGATTCTGTAGGTCATCGTCGATGGTAATGATCTGTTTTCCTTTTGCAAAGCCAAATCCACAGAGGATGGCGTTGTGCTGGCCAAAATTGCGGTCGAGTTTGATGGCGATCACCTGGTCGGGGTATTGTTTTTTGAGCTCTACTAAAATTTCCCAACTGTTATCTTGTCCCCCGTCTTCCACAAAAATCACCTCAAAACTATGTTGAATTGTTTCGAAAAAAGATTTTAATCTTTCGAAAAGGCGAATAAGTGTATCTGCCCCATTAAAGACAGGAATCACAACTGAAAAATCTTTTTCCATGACTTTTGTTATTATGGCTCAAAAATAGTGGTTTTTTTTGAACATCATTGAATGACGCTACCCATAGGTATTGAAGTGCCTGATATCCATCTTGATTCATCGGATAGTAAGAAAATGATGGTGTTGGCAACATCGATGGGTTCACCCATTCCCATCGGGTATTTTTTAAGATAGCGTTGCAACGATTCTTCCACCATTTCCATCTGGCCTTCCTGCGCCGGATTGTTGATGAGTGGTGTGTTCACGAGCCCCGGCAGCAAACAGTTGGCCCGAATTCCGGGCTTAACAAGTTCGAGGGCGAGCGATCGTGAATAGGCTTCTAAACCGGCTTTGGCACTGGTGTATAATGATCCGCCAAAATAGGGTGATCGGGTTGCAATTGTCGAAAGGAAGACGATGCTGGCGTTATTACGGATTTTCTTTAACAAGAGGAGCCGTGAGGTGAGCAACACGGGAATTTCAAAATTAATACGAAGTAGTTGATTAATATCTTGTTGGCGGATAAATTTGGCTGGAGTTGGGCCAACAATACCTGCCCCGTGCACGAGACCATCAATTTGTTGACACTGAGCAGCCAAAGCATAAATGGCTTCTTCATTCGTTAAATCACCGGCGAATATCGTGTGGCTATTTCCTTCCATCATGGAATGCGTTTGGTTAAGCCGATCATGATTGCGGCCTGCCAGAATTACGCTTGCCCCTAAACTAGCAGCCAGTATGGCGGTTTCTTGTCCAATTCCGGAGGAGGCTCCGGTGATTAGCATGGTTTTTCCGTGTAAATTGCAAAAGCCCATTGGTTTACGAATTTGGGTGAATCAGTATGGAAGGGCACTGTATGTGATCGATTTCAAGGACGACAGATCCCCATGAAAGGCCGACACCAAAACCTGATAGCAGCAGTGTTTTTTTACTCTTTTCGAGTTCGCTGCCAAGTTGGGTTACCATGGTGAGTGGGATAGAGGCCGAACTTGTGTTGCCATATTCTTCAAGCGATAACGGCACTTTCTCCTCAGGTTGTTTTAACTGCTTTCGGATGGTTTCATTCATTAGTTTGTTGGCCTGATGGAGTACAATAAAATCTATTTGATCTAGTGTCAGGCCGCTGTCAGCCAACAGGTTGTTGATGTTTTTCTTCACCTCACGTAAAGAGAAGTTAAATACTTTAATGCCGTCTAAAGCGATATTAAAACCGTTTCGGTAGATGCCATCACTTATTTTGTGGTATTCGAAGGATGTATCCTTATCGGCAAAGTTCCTTATGCCTCCATCGGGTATGATGATGGCATCGTAACCGGAGCCATCAGTCTGGAGGTTGAAGACCATGGGTTTCGCGTTGGAATCGAGCTCAATAGCGGTGGCTGTTCCGGCATCACCAAAAAGAGGGAAGGCACTTTTGTCGCGAAACGAAGTGTTGAGGGTGGAAATATCCCCTGTAAACAAGAGTGCTTTTTTTATTTTTCCTGTCGACATCATGCTGCCGATGACCGAAAGTCCGTAAACATAACCCGAACAGCCCAGCCCTATATCAAAGGCAATGGTTTGATGAGTCATGCCCATTTTATGCTGCAACAAACCTGCTGTTGCCGGAATGATGTAGTCGCGTGATTGCGAAACAAAAATGATCAACTCAATGTCAGTCGGGTTCCATTCGAGCAGCCTAATTAATTCAATCCCTGCGTCATAGCAAAGATCAGCCGTGGTGGTTCCTTGGCGGGCATGGCGCTTTTGGCTTACACCAATCGTTTTTATAAGGGTTTTCCGTTCCTTCTCTTCTATCCAATCATAGTTTTCGTTGAAGTAAATGTCCTCAGGTACACATGCTGCGATACCAGAAATTTTGATGTCAGGAACGGAAAAAGTGGCCATTTATCCTTTGTTAATTACTTTCACTTCAACTAAATTGTATAAATCTTGAATGGTGTTGGCTTCAATGAGTTCGTTGGCGCTTAGTTCAACATCGTATTCAACGTTAACGTGCGCAAGAAAAATAAGGGCGTTCACCGAATCCCAGGTAAAGGCTTCCTTCAAAATAGTTTCGGGAGTGAGTGATCCGGGCTCGAGATCTTCGAATTCGGCTTCTACTTTTAAAATAAAGTCGTTGATGTTCATTGTTTAAATTTTGAGCAAAAATAGTTAATAAAATGGTCGTGACCTAGTTCGGTAAATTTGGTTGATTATAATAATTGTGATCTTTAAATGTCAATAGTTTCATTCTCTTTATTCCAGCTTTTCTTGAGTCAACCTGTGGAAAATATCTTCCATCTTGCTGGATTCCTGCGACAAAGCTAACACATTGTAGCTTTTGTGGACAGCAAACTTAAAGATGTTTTCCCTTATGTCGTTTCCTTTTTTGGCAGTGATCAGCCAAGTATTGTTGTTGAGCTTTTCTACTTTTTCAGCACCCGGAATGTCGTCTTTGCCTATAAAAGGTACAGATTCTTTTATCTCCAAACGGTATACAAATGATCGGCCGGAATTGCCCGATAAGTTGGAAGGGGTGTCATCAGCAACAATTTTCCCATGATCGATAATTACTACCCGGCTACATAAAGCCTCCACTTCCTGCATGATGTGGGTGCTGAGCAGTATGGTTTTGCGTTTGCCTAAATCTGCAATTATTTTTCTGATTTCTATCAATTGGTTAGGGTCGAGGCCTGAGGTTGGCTCATCCAGGATGAGTACATCAGGATTGTGAATTAGCGCTTGAGCCAACCCGACACGTTGTCGGTATCCTTTTGAAAGTTGCCCGATTTTTTTATTGCTTTCGGTCGGCAGACCTGTTAACTTAATCACCTCTTCGACGGCTTGGTTCGCCTTTGTTTTTCCGGAATAGCTGTTGTGCACATAGGTGAGGTATTCTCTCACATACATGTCTGTATACAAGGGATTAAGCTCAGGTAAATAGCCTATTTGTTTTCTGATTTCCAGTGAGTTATTTTGAACGTCCAGGCCATTAATGGTGGCGAAACCCGCCGATGGCGGAATAACGGACGTCAGAATCTTCATTAAGGTAGATTTCCCTGCACCGTTTGGCCCTAATAAGCCCACCACCTCTCCTTTCTTAATAGAAAAGCTGATGTTGTCAAGCGCTTTTTGCTGACCGTAATATTTGGTTATGTTGTTTATTCCAACAGTGATCATGTCTGTGATGTAATTTCTGCAAAAGTAATAAAAGAAAACAGTTCATTCGAGTTGCAAAAAGGTGGTTGAAAGCTGTCGGTTGTTTGCCAGATTCATCATTCCTAAAAAATGCACCTTATTATATAGTGTCATTTATTGTTTTTTGTCAACGATGGTTAGTTTAGCAAAACGAAGTAGCAACTGTTTTTTTCCTGCTGCATGAAAAAACACGCTGGCTTTTTTGTTGGGGCCATTTCCTTCTACCTCAATCACCTGACCACGACCGAAATTGCTGTGTTCTACTTCCATGCCTGGTTGAATATCTTCGATGGCGGCTGCTTCAGCAGATTGATTTGGTTTACTGTCTTTCGATAAGGGTTGTAACGGACGATGATTAAGTTGCTGTTTCGGTTTCATGCCGAAGCTGCTTCTGTTTTCATGTCTGTTTAACCCCGTTTCCTTAGGTCGGTCGATAAGGGTATCATCGATCTCCTCCAAAAACCGACTTGGTTCGGTGATGGTGAAATTTCCCCAGCGGTATCGACTTTCAGCGTAGCTCAGCGTGAGATGTTTCATCGCACGCGTTATGGCCACGTAAAACAGCCTGCGTTCTTCCTCAAGTTCCGAACGGGTGCTTATCGATTGAATCGATGGGAAAAGATTTTCTTCAAGACCGACAACAAAAACATGAGGAAATTCAAGTCCTTTGGCCGCATGAATGGTCATTAAAGTCACCTTGTCGTGATCCTCTTCTGTATCGTTATCAGCATCGGTAAGCAGGGCTACGTCTTGCATAAACTCATTCAAGGTCTTTTTGTCAGTTAAATCCCCTTCATTATTTTCGACCGATTTTTCACTAAACTCCTTGATGCCATTGAGCAATTCTTCGATATTTTCAATTCGGCTGATACTTTCAGGAGTTTCGTCTTCCTTCAGGAACTTGATGAGACCGGAGGTGTTGGCTATGTAGTTGGCCATATCAAAGGCTTCTTTTGTCTTGTTCAATGCAACAAAACTGCTGATAAGGGTGGTGAAGTCAGAGATCTTGCGCAATGTGCCGCTATTTAAAACAACCCCATAAGACTGAGGGTTAAGTGCTATCTGCCATAAACTTACGTTATGCTGATCTCCGGCCACGATCATTTTATCCAGCGTGGTTTTGCCAATGCCTCTGGTTGGAACATTGATAATGCGTTGCAGTGCTTCGTCGTCGTTGTTGTTGATCACAAGCCGGAAATAGGATAGTAGGTCTTTGATTTCCTGACGATTATAAAACGACAAACCTCCGTATATGCGATAGGGGATATTTTTTTTCCTAAGCCCTTCTTCGATAGATCTGGATTGGGCGTTGGTTCGGTACAAAATGGCAAAGGAACTGTTCGATAGCTGGTTGTTCATTTTTTGATCAAAGATGGCCGCTGCCACCAGGTTTCCTTCTTCATTATCGCTGGAGGCTTTGATTAATCCAATGCGGTTGCCAGCAGGATTTTCGGTCCAGACTGTTTTTTTAATTTGATCCTTGTTATAGGTGATCACCTGATTGGCTGCGTTGACAATGGTTTGGGTTGAGCGGTAATTCTGCTCCAATCTGAAAAGTCTGACATCAGGATAATCTTTTTTAAAATTGAGCATATTACTGATGTTGGCTCCACGAAAAGCATAAATACTTTGGGCATCATCTCCTACAACGCAAATGTTCTCAGTGTTGGCAGCCAGCTTTTTAATAATAAGATATTGTGCGTGGTTGGTGTCCTGGTATTCATCAACCATGAGGTATTTGAACTTCTGCTGGTACTTATAGAGAATTTCGGGAAATCCTTCGAATAGTAAAAATGTATTAAAAAGGAGGTCGTCGAAATCCATGGCATCTGCTCTTTTAAGCCGGGATTGGTAAGCCAGATAAATATCTTTTATTCGCGGTTTGCCAGAGGCCTCATCAACAGTTTGTATATCGGGGTCATTGGCATAATGGTTTGCAGTGTATAGCGATGATTTGGCCATGGATATTCTGCCGGCTACAAAATTGGGGGGGTAGGCCTTGGGGTCAAGTTGCAAATCGCCGATTATTTGTCTAATAAGTCTTTTGCTATCCGTGCTGTCGTAGATTGAGTAATTGGAAGGATAGCCCAAATGATGGCCGTCGATTCGTAGAATTTTTGAAAAGACCGAATGGAAAGTTCCCATCCAGATATTCCGGCCCTCACCATTTTGTATTAACGAAAGTACCCGGTCTTTCATTTCACGGGCTGCTTTATTGGTAAAAGTCAGCGCCAGCATGTTAAACGGATCAACACCTCTTGATAACAAGTAGGCCAGCCGATAGGTTAGTACACGTGTCTTTCCGGAGCCTGCACCTGCAATCACCATTACTGGGCCATCTACATATTTAACAGCGTTACGTTGTTCCTCATTAAGTTGATCTAAGAAGTCAGCCACAATATCCAATTTAGTTGATCGGCAAAAGTACGTTTTTCGATCATGACATCAGTAATCGATGGAAGGAAGTAATGCCGATTGACGTTATTTTTATCAATAGAAAAATTTATCAAAAATATTTTGTTGAAAAAGTTGTGGGTAATAAAAATAGTACTATCTTTGCAGCCCGTTTCAGATATTAAGTTTAAAGTAACTGAAACAGATATAGTTAAAGGAACCTGACAAGGTAAAACGATATAGGTTTCCGGCTCAATCTGGTGGTTAAAGTAAAGATTAACAGATTGTTGCAAAGTTTTAAAAACTGCTGGTATTCCCACCTTGTCCTATTCCTAAGATTATTTTAAATAAATTGAGGTTCGTATAAAATGATTTTATACTTTTGCGCCTCCAAAATTTTTGAGCACAAAAGGTTAATAATAAACGTTAATATGCCGACAATACAACAATTAGTAAGAAAAGGGCGCGAGAAGCTTATCGATAAGAGTAAGTCTCCGGCTCTTGATTCATGTCCGCAGCGTCGTGGTGTCTGTGTTAGAGTTTACACTACTACGCCAAAAAAACCTAACTCGGCCATGCGAAAAGTTGCCAGGGTTAGGCTCACCAACGGAAAAGAGGTGAATGCCTATATTCCGGGAGAGGGTCACAATTTGCAGGAGCACTCCATTGTTATGATTCGTGGTGGTCGTGTTAAAGACCTTCCTGGCGTTCGTTATCACATCATTCGTGGTGCTCTTGATACCTCAGGGGTGGATGGAAGAACCCAGCGTCGTTCAAAATACGGAACCAAACGTCCTAAGAAAAAATAAAGTACTAATAGTATAAGCTTGATCAGATGAGGAAAGCAAAACCAAAAATACGAATCACCCTTCCCGATCCTAAGTTCGGTGATGAATTGGTTACAAAATTTGTAAACAATATTATGTATGCGGGAAAGAAAAGTACAGCTTACAGGATTTTCTACGAAGCTATGGACATTGTTGCCGAGCGTTCGAAAGAAGATCCCGTAGAAGTCTGGAAAAAAGCCCTGGCTAACGTAACACCTTCTGTTGAAGTGCGCAGCCGCCGTATTGGTGGTGCTACCTTCCAGATTCCTTCTGAAATTCGTGCCGGACGCAAAATGTCGATTGGCATGAAAAACCTCATTAATTTCTCACGTAAACGTCATGAGAAAACCATGGGGCAAAAACTGGCCGGCGAAATCATGGCTGCCTATAAAGAAGAAGGATCTGCTTTTAAACGTAAAGAAGACACACACCGTATGGCAGAAGCCAACAAGGCTTTCTCACATTTCAGGTTTTAAAAAACAACCATAGATAAGCAAATTAATGTCAGTCCGAGATAAAAATAGCAAATTAAACTTCACCCGAAACATTGGGATTATGGCGCACATCGACGCCGGTAAGACCACAACTACCGAGCGTATACTGTATTATACAGGCCGTAATTATAAAATGGGCGAAGTGCACGAGGGCGGTGCTACCATGGACTGGATGGTTCAGGAGCAGGAGCGGGGTATAACCATCACTTCGGCTGCAACCACAGTATATTGGGAATTATTTAATAAAAAACACAAAATAAACATCATTGACACTCCCGGTCACGTCGATTTTACTGTCGAGGTTGAGAGGTCATTGCGTGTTTTAGACGGTGCTGTGGCTCTTTTCTGTGCGGTTGGCGGTGTTGAACCTCAATCTGAGACAGTTTGGAGACAGGCTGATAAATACAAAGTTCCCCGCATCAGTTTTGTAAACAAAATGGATCGAAACGGTGCAGACTTTTTCTCTGTTGTAGAGCAAATAAAATCACGTCTGGGAGCTAATGCTGTGCCAATTCAAGTGCCCATTGGAGCTGAAGAAGATTTTGTTGGTGTTGTTGACTTGGTTAAAGACAAAGCTTTTATCTGGGAAGAAGAGAACAATGGAACTAAGATCGTTGAAATTCGGATTCCAAAGGATTTAGAGGATGTCGTTTATGACTACCGTATGCGCCTTATCGAAGGTGTTGCCGAAGAAAGTGATGAACTGCTTCAAAAATTTTTAGACGACCCCCATTCAATTACTGAAATGGAAATGATTGAGGCCATTCGCAACGCTACACTCGAAATGCGGATCACACCAGTTATGTGTGGTTCAGCCTTTAAGAACAAGGGTGTACAAATGCTTTTGAACGCAATCATCGAGTTTCTGCCTAGTCCAATGGATGTTGAGGCCGTAAAAGGAATTAACCCCAACACAGAAAAGGAAGAATTAAGATATCCCGATCCTAACGATAAGTTCTCAGCGTTGGCATTTAAAATTGCAACTGATCCCTATGTAGGCCGGTTGTGCTTTTTCCGGGTTTACTCGGGCACACTCAGCGCCGGTTCTTATGTCTACAACGCTTCAACAGGAAAAAAAGAACGCATTAGCCGTATCATGCAGATGCACGCCAACAAGCAAGAGCCAATGGATAAGATTGAGGCAGGTGATATTGGTGCAGCAGTAGGGTTTAAAAGCATCCATACTGGGGATACGCTTACGGATGAGAAATATCCGCTGATTCTTGAGTCAATGACTTTCCCAGAGCCTGTTATTAGCGTAGCTATAGAACCAAAAACTCAGAAGGACATTGATAAAATGTCGATGGCTTTGGCCAAATTAGCCGAAGAAGATCCTACTTTCAAAGTATATACTGATCAGGATTCCGGACAAACCATCATTTCAGGTATGGGCGAACTGCACCTCGAGATTCTGATTGACCGCATGCGTCGTGAATTTAATGTTGAGTGTAATATCGGTAACCCACAGGTTTCTTATAAAGAGGCTATTATTGGTTCTGCTACACATAAAGAGGTGTACAAAAAACAGACCGGGGGTCGTGGTAAGTTCGCTGATATTCAATTCGAATTAAGTCCGGCTGATGACGGTGTTATTGGGTTGCAGTTTTTGGATGAAGTAAAAGGTGGTAATATTCCTCGTGAATACATACCTTCTATCAGGAAAGGTTTTGAGTTGGCGATGCAAAATGGTGTTTTGGCTGGTTTTGCTGTCGACAGCATGAAGATTCGACTTCTTGATGGATCATTCCATCCGGTTGACTCAGATCAGTTATCTTTTGAAATGGCAGCGAAGCTTGGTTTCAAGGCAGCAGCCAGAAAAGCCAAATCGGTGTTGCTTGAGCCCATCATGAAAGTGGAAGTGATTACCCCTGATGCCAACCTCGGTGATGTTACCGGCGATTTAAACAAACGGCGTGCCTTACTTGAAGATGTATCTGCCAAAATGGGTGTTCAGGTTATCAGAGCAAAAGTGCCTTTGTCGGAGATGTTCGGATACGTTACTTCGTTGCGTACTTTATCTTCAGGACGTGCTACCTCCACAATGGAATTTGATAGTTATAAACAAACCCCGGATAGCATTTCGGAGGAAGTTGTAAAGAAAATAAAAGGAATAATTAGCTAAAACTATAAAAAGTGAGCCAGAGAATTAGAATAAAACTCAAATCGTACGATCATAACTTGGTTGATAAATCAGCTGAGAAAATCGTAAAGGCGGTAAAATCAACCGGAGCCGTGGTTAGCGGCCCTATCCCATTACCGACACATAAGAAGGTATTCACTGTTAACCGTTCCACCTTCGTTAACAAAAAGTCAAGAGAGCAGTTCGAGCTGAGCACTTTTAAGAGATTAATGGATGTTTACAACTCCTCATCAAAAACCATCGACTCTCTTATGAAGCTGGAGTTGCCAAGTGGAGTTGAGGTAGAGATCAAGGTATAACGATTCACGGTATAAAGATTTGTAACAATGTCAGGATTATTAGGAAAGAAAATAGGGATGACCTCCATTTATGACGCTAACGGGAAAAATATTCCCTGTACCGTTATCGAAGCAGGTCCGTGTGTTGTAACCCAGATTCGAAGCAAAGAGGTTGATGGTTATGATGCCATCCAACTGGCCTTCGACGATAAGAAGGAAAAACACACCACAAAAGCTTTGCAAGGTCATTTTGCAAAAGCAAATGCCGCCCCTAAACGTTTTATTGCTGAGTTTACCCGTTTTGAAGAACGGAAACAATTTGGTGATATTCTCACAGTAGACGTGTTTAAAGAAGGCGAATATATCGACGTGGTCGGTACTTCCAAAGGTAAGGGATTTCAGGGTGTTGTAAAACGTCATGGTTTTTCTGGTGTAGGCGATGCCACACACGGACAGCACAACAGATTAAGAGCCCCGGGTTCCTTAGGTGCTTCTTCATGGCCATCACGCGTATTTAAAGGAATGCGCATGGCTGGACGCATGGGAGGAAAAAGGGTTAAATTGATCAACCTTCAGGTAATGAAAATTATTCCTGAGAAGAATCTTGTAGTAGTAAAAGGAGCGGTTCCCGGTCCGAATAATTCATATGTAAAATTAGAGAGATGGAGTTAGTTGTTCATAAGATCAGCGGAGAAGCTACAGACAGAAAGATTGTACTGGATGATTCCATCTTTGGAATTGAACCTAACGACCATGCCATTTATTTGGATACCAAACAGTATCTGGCAAACCAGCGTCAGGGCACACACGATTCTAAAGAGAAAAGCGATGTTACGGGGAGTACCCGCAAAATTAAACGCCAAAAGGGAACAGGTACCGCACGTGCCGGCGGAATTAAAAGTCCGGTTTTCCGCGGTGGTGGAAGAGTATTCGGTCCACACCCACGGTACTATGGTTTTAAGTTGAATAAAAAGGTTAAACGGTTAGCCCGGAAGTCAGCCTTGACCTATATGGCCAAAGACAATAATATTATGGTGCTGGAGGACTTTACTCTGGAAACACCAAAGACGAAAGAATTCAGGAAAATTCTCAACAACCTGGGTTTGGGAAATAAAACCTCATTGCTGGTTATCAACAAAGCCGACGAGAATATCTACTTGTCATCACGTAATCTCCCTAATTCAAAGGTGTTACGCCCCGAAGGTTTAAATACTTACGAGGTGCTTAATTCGAAGAAGATTATTATTGTTGAAAGTGCAGTGAAAACCATCGTTGAAGTATTCGCGAATATTAAATAATTAAAGAGATGGGCGTAATATTTAAACCGGTAATTACAGAAAAAATGACGGGTCAGGGCGAAAAACTCAAGCAGTTTGGCTTTCTTGTAGACCCCCGTGCTAACAAATTACAAATTCAGCACGAAGTACAAACCCTCTACGGTGTACAGGTACTTTCTGTAAACACCATGAATTACTCAGGAAAAAGGAAATCACGTTTTACAAAATCAGGCGTAATTTCCGGTAAGACAAAGGCCTTCAAAAAAGCTATCGTTACTTTAGCAGAAGGTGAAACAATTGATTTTTTTAGCAACATTTAGAAATAATGGCTCTGAAAAAATATAAACCAACGACACCAGGTCAGCGCTTCAAAGTGATTAGCGCTTTTGACGACATCACCGCTACCAAACCTGAAAAAGCTTTGGTGGTGGGAAAATTGAGCACCGGAGGACGAGATAACAAAGGTAAGATGACCATCCGCAATGTAGGGGGTGGCCACAAACAGAAGTTTCGTTTTATCGACTTTAAACGTGATAAAGAAGGAATCCCCGGCATTGTTAAAACCATCGAATACGATCCAAACCGCACGGCTCGGATTGCGTTGATTAACTATGTTGATGGCGAAAAACGCTATATCGTGGCTCCTCACGGCTTAAAAGTAGGACAAGAAATCCTGAGTGGAAAAGGCATTTCGCCTGATTTGGGCAATACGCTGTATTTAAGCGAGATTCCTTTCGGAACGGTAATTCACAACATCGAGTTACGTCCGGGTCAGGGAGCTAAAATGGCTCGTAGTGCCGGATCGTACGCTCAGTTGATGACTCGTGATGGTAAGTTTGCTATCATTAAGCTGCCGTCAGGGGAAACCCGCATGATCCTCCAAACTTGTAAAGCTACCGTAGGGATGGTGTCGAACGTGGACCACGGTCTCGAGAAATCTGGAAAAGCCGGCCGTAGCCGTTGGTTAGGGCGTCGTCCAAGAGTGCGTGGTGTAGCCATGAACCCTGTTGATCACCCAATGGGTGGTGGTGAAGGAAGAGCATCGGGTGGACATCCAAGGTCGCGTAACGGTGTACCAGCCAAAGGCTATCGTACCCGCGCTCCTAAAAAAGCTTCCAGCAAGTATATCATTGAAAGAAGAAAGAAATAATTACTGAGCGTTAATTTGAATCTAATATGAGCCGATCATTAAAAAAGGGACCATATATCGAAGTTAAACTCGATAAAAAGGTAATGGCTAACGTTGAATCCGGAAAAAAATCCGTGATAAAAACTTGGTCAAGAGCTTCTATGATTTCTCCTGACTTCGTAGGTCAAACCATAGCAGTGCATAATGGCAATAAGTTTATCCCCGTGTATGTCACCGAAAATATGGTAGGGCATAAGTTGGGTGAATTTGCACCAACGCGCCTGTTTAGAGGCCATGCAGGTAAAAAGAATAAAGGTAAAAAATAAAGTGTATAGTAATGGGATCTAGAAAACATATCAGTGCCGAAAAGAGAAAAGAAGCACAAAAAACACTTTACATAGCTCGTCTGCGTAATGTGCCTACCTCACCCAGAAAAATGCGCCTTGTGGCTGATCTGGTTCGTGGAATGGACGTTGAAAAAGCACTCGGTGTACTTCAACATACACCAAAAGAAGCCGCCGGCCGTGTTTATAAATTGCTGCGTTCTGCTATTGCTAACTGGGAAGTTAAAAATGAAGGTAGCCGCGTGGAAGATAATCACTTATTCATCAAACAGATAAGTGTTGATGGCGGTAGAATGTTGAAACGTATTCAACCTGCACCGCAAGGACGTGCCCACAGAGTGAGAAAAAGATCAAACCATGTGACACTCATCCTTGGCAACCGGATGGATAAAGTAAACGAAATTAATGTTACCGAAAACAGCGATAATTAGAATATAATGGGACAAAAAACACATCCAATAGGACTCAGATTAGGCATCATCAAAGGATGGGATTCGTACTGGTATGGTGGAAAGGATTTTTCTACTAAACTTGTTGAAGACGACCGCATCAGAAAATATCTTAATGCCCGACTAGCCAAAGCTGGCGTCTCAAAGATTATGATTGAACGCACACTTAAGCTGGTTACGGTTACCATTTTTACAGCACGCCCCGGTATTATCATCGGCAAAGGTGGTCAGGAAGTGGATAAGCTAAAAGAAGAGCTGAAAAAACTCACCGGAAAAGAAGTGCAAATTAATATCTCGGAAATTAAAAGGCCTGAACTTGATGCTTTTATCGTGGCCTCAAGCATTGCACGTCAGATTGAAGGCAGGGTTTCTTTCCGCAGAGCTATTAAAACATCGGTGGCCTCAACTATGCGCCTGGGAGCAGAAGGTATCAAAGTGTTAATTTCTGGTCGTCTTGGTGGTGCCGAAATGGCACGTAACGAGCAATACAAAGAGGGACGTATTCCATTGCATACACTACGCGCAGACATCGACTATGCTATGGTCGAAGCCCATACGACTTATGGTCGTATCGGAATAAAAGTGTGGGTGTTTAAAGGCGAAATTTACGGAAAACCTGAGTTAGTTCCTGTTACTGTTGGTGGCACACCTCAAAGGGCTGCAGGCCCGGTTAAGAATAATACCGGTCGTCAAAGAAGAAGAAGGTAGCAGAAGCATATTATAAATATTTTAAAGAAGGATAGGCATGTTACAACCTAAGAAAACAAAGTTCAGAAAGCAGCAAAAAGGTAAGATGAAGGGCAACGCCGGAAGGGGTCATGAGCTTGCTTTTGGAAGTTTCGGTATAAAAACTATGCAGGAAGCTTGGATAACTGGTCGTCAGATAGAAGCTGCTCGTCAGGCCGTTACTCGATATATGAAACGCGAAGGACAAATTTGGATTAGGATTTTTCCAGATAAGCCTGTTACCAAGAAGCCTGCCGAAGTACGTATGGGTAAAGGTAAAGGGGCACCTGAATACTTCGTGGCCAGAATAACACCGGGTCGCATTCTCTTTGAAGCTGAAGGAGTGCCTTTGCATATCGCCAAAGAAGCGATGCGCCTGGCAGCCCAGAAGCTACCCGTTATCACCAAGTTTGTAGTTAGAAGAGATTATACTGAAGAAAATTAATAGTAAGATGAAACAAGAAGTCGTAAAGGAGTTAAGCACTGCTGACATTATTGAAAGACTAGAGGAGGAGCGTAAGCGTCTGACCCGTATTAAGCTGAACCATGCGGTTTCGCCTTTGGAGAATCCAAACGAAATTAAGGCTAACCGCAGAACTATCGCCCGCCTGGAAACGGAACTGAGGAGAAGAACTATTGCNNGAAAAAATTATAAAGTAATCATACGATGGAAAAAAGAAACCTGAGGAAAGAAAGAACCGGCATCGTGGTGAGCAATAAGATGGACAAATCTATTGTCGTGCAAATTGAACGCCGTGTTAAGCATCCTGTATACGGCAAATTCATCAAGATGTCAACAAAATTCATCGCTCACGACGAAAAGAATGATTGCAACATCGGCGATACCGTATTGATAATGGAAACTCGTCCGTTGAGTAAGAATAAGAATTGGAGATT
>DJVY01000078.1:3823-38228 GCA_002440885.1 Bacteroidales bacterium UBA6244 | reverse complement strand
GTTTGTTTTCCTGTGCCAGCGACAAGCCATCCGACAGAAAACGGTAGGCTTTGCTTACCTCTTCTTTAGAAAGATAGTACCTCCCGATGCGAATATTTAACAAAGCCGCATTGTAGTGATCGGGGATTCTTTGGCTAATTGCCAGTGCTTCGGTAAGATAGCTGAGCGCCTCATCAGATTTACCCTGCTGCATGTAAATATCCGAAATATTCATCATCGAAATCATAACCGAACGCTGACGTCCTTCCATCCTGTGTATTCTTAGCGCATCTGTGAAATAGGTCAGTGCTTTCTCCGGATCACCTTTCTCAAGGAAAAGTTCGCCAAGATTGTTTAAAATAGCCCCTTTTCTGGTGTCATTACCGAGACTGTCAACCACTTGAAGCGCCAACTGATAGTATCTAAAAGCTTCATCATATTTTTTCCAATCGAAATAAGCTATACCTATGTTGTTATAAGTGAGCAACATATTTTGTAATTCACCACGTTGTTTGGCCACGTTCAGGTTATCGTGGTAGAGCGCGATGGCTTCGGTATACAGTCCTTTTCGCATATAGGCCACAGCCAGGTTATTGCGCACAAAAACCAATCCTGTGGTATCGTTCATATTGCCGAAAAGCATCAGGGCAGTATCCATGTAAGGATAGGCACTATCGTATTTACCACTGCTCAAAAACGACATACCAATCATGTTGTAGGCAATGGCTATACCGGTATCGTACTCAAGTTCCATGGCCAACTGCTTGCCAAGTCGGGCATAAAGTGTAGCCGAGTCAAGCGAAACTTTGCTGTAGAAATCAGATAGAAAAATGGCCGCTTTTACCGAACCGCGTGTAGGCAACTGAGCCTTGTTATGGTACTCCGACAACACCTGCTTAAGGCTGTCGACAGGAGTCTTTTGCGCCTTCCCCAAAAGGAAAAAAAACATCAGCACCACCAAGACGCAGTAATTTAGCAACAGACGCTGACCATTTTTCATAAGCAAATTAACTTTTATCATCTTTTGGATTGCCTCTTAGAACTTATCACAATGTTGATACACTTTCAAACTCAATTCCCTAAATCTTTTTACCGTTGACAAACCGAAAGCCACCGTTCCCTAATTATACCTTGTTTGACAGGTAGGTTGTATGATACATTTGTCGCAAAAAGAAGGATTCTATATGCCAATATTCGATAAAATAAAATCAAAATTAGAGAATTATAAATACCAATAACCTATGAAATCAATTATTACACAAAAAAGTGCCGGAAAGATGCGCAACTTCATCCTTGCCCTCATTCTGATGACAACTACAGCCGCATGGGCACAAAGCTCAAGTGAAGTGGTAAATTTAGGACTTTATGGTGGAGCTAGTCGCGACTTCAGCTGGGCCTATTCTACCAACAGGTTATTCTCAGCAGTAGAAACACCTGCCAGCATTTTCTACAGCGATGACTACTGTGGCAACTGGACAGCCCCCTTTCCATCTGATTCGCTGGAATACACCACCGGCGTTATACGCCGTGGCTGGGGCGGTGGGGCTACCCGCGTGCTCACCAACTGGAATGGGTGGGTAGCAGTGCTTACGGCAGAGCAAGGTGGCACGCTGACCAGCTCTGTTGTTAGCTACGACAACGGTGACAGCGGCACTTTCAAAACAATATACGATGGCTATTTACTCAATCAACTTGACCCGGACTATAGCACAAACACCGCTACCTCAGCCATCGCTATGTCTGACTCGTGGATCTACGTTGGACTTAAAAACGTCCTTGTCCGCATGAACGACACGGCTACCTATGGTTCTCAAAATATAGTTTTTGATTTGGATACCAGCACTGTGGCTGGACTTAACACAGACATCAACTGGCTCGCCATTTCATCAAACACAACAGGATATCCTTTGCTCCTGGTAGCCAATGAACCCAATCAACAATATGGAAAACTTTTTAGCTACGATGGCACCACCTTGGATGAAGTAACAGGAATCCCTGTAAATTATGGCTTCGAGCGGGTTTTTATCCATCCGGAAGATGTTTCTCTCGACACCATCATTGTCTCGGCCTACGAAACAACCATAGGACAGCGAAAAATATTCAGATCGTTTGATGGTGGCCTGTCTTGGACCGACATAACACCAGGCGGGATGGGCACAAACTGGGCTCTGCAAAATGCCGATTACAATC
This sequence comes from Bacteroidales bacterium UBA6244, assembly GCA_002440885.1. Taxonomy (GTDB): domain Bacteria; phylum Bacteroidota; class Bacteroidia; order Bacteroidales; family F082; genus UBA6244. Next base: position 36,059 of record DJVY01000078.1, on the reverse strand, counting down.
CGGGATGGGAAATCCTGATGCCGCAAAGCAATGGCCTGAGGTTGTCTTTCCCCGGAGTAGATAAATCGGATGACTTGGGAAACACCTGGAGTGCACACATGCTCGAAGACAACGCCACTGCCACACATCCTACCGACACCAATTACGTAGTAGGATCGAAGAACAAAGGCCCTCAATTAAGCATTAACGGGGCATCCGGAACGTTTGTCAACGCCGTCAACGAAGGCCACGAAGCAGTGAGCATCACAAAGATCGCACAAAAAAATACTGACATATATTATGTGGCTACCAAGGCAGGACTCGGTTATACCGATGCGTACAAAGACCCAACCGTGGTGGGCGTTGACAATTGGAGGACGCCCCACGGCGATTTTCCCATCTCCGGCGTTGGAACGGATGCTGGCGTATCAAGTGTCGCCATTAACCCAAACGACGAACTACATGTAATTGCCGGAGGCACAGCCGGGTTTTATGTAACCACCACAGGAGCTACAGGGTTTAGTCTGGTAACGCCTGTAAATTGGGATTCAGGTGCTCAGCGTGATTTCCGTGTCAACGACATCAAATTCATCACATCAGACACCATTGTTGCCGTTACCGGCCATGGCGACAACGTAAATCTGGAGCCGGCTTATGAATACGGACATATCTGGGTGAGCTTTGATGGTGGAGCAAGCTGGAGCAAATCAGTTCCTACCGATGTCGACGGAAGTGGAATTCCGGTTTCCTTTAAAGAAGGCAATGCCATAGTGGTAGGATTTGGTACTGCTGACACCATTATTTATGTGGGCACAGGTTATTGGCAGGACACTCCGAAAGATGAGGGCCTTTTGTGGAAATCAGAAGATTTGGGTATTTCCTGGAGTTTTGTCAATTACGGTCCTACTGGCCAAAACGGGGGCGAAACGCACATGAAAATCTACGATCTGGATGTCCACCCAAACCCCGACAGCAACCAGGTGTTGTACATAGCCAGTGGAGAAAATCTGGACTACGCCTTTTGCCGGAGTATTGATGGAGGAACTACTTATTCCTACCTCAACGTAAGTGGGCATGGGGCCTTTTCTTCGGTTTTGGTGAACAAACTTGATCCCGAAATCATTTCGGTTAGCGCTCGCCGCAACCTTTTTAGATACAACCGTGTACTTGCTTCTACAACAACAGTATTTACAGGTCTTCCCGGCGAATTTGTGCCCGATCTCGAAACCGGAAGTACCATTCTGGGAACAACCCGCGGACTATTTAAGCTCAACGAAACTCCAGGAACTATCACAACCATTTGGAATGGAATCGGCGACTGGACCGATGTATCTCGCTGGTCGAATGGTGTTCCATACGAAATATGTAATGCCGTAATTGAATCAGGAAAAGTTACTGTGGATTACAATGGCCAGGTGTATAATCTGGAAGCTGCTCCGGAAACTTCGCTCACCATAGCTTCGGGCATTGAGCTTAACATAGATGGTGATTTCATTCTGGAAGCAGATACCAACGGGTACGCCTCTTTTATAGATGAAGGCACACTTACTGTGGCCGGAGATATTACCGTTCAGAAATACATTGCTCAGGATAGCTGGCATTACATTACGCCACCTGTGCAAGGCGCTACCGCCAACGATTTCTTCGGACTCTACCTCAAATATTGGGACGAGCCAACCAACCAGTGGATTTATATAACCGAACCTACTGAAGAATTACTTGCCGGAAAAGGCTATGGTTCATGGTCGAGCAGTGGATCGACAGGTGATGTAGTGCTAAGCTTTGCAGGCACACTCACCACCGGCAACTACTCCCCCACCTTAACTTTAAGTGGTGATCCATCAATGAATTACGGATGGAACCTGATAGGAAACGGTTTCCCTTCTGCCATCGATTGGGGAACTGATAATGATCCGAACTCAGATTTTAACCTAACCGATCTCGACAACACCATTTATTTCTGGAATGGGACGCAATATGCCACATACAATCCCTCCGGCAATGGTGGCGACGGACTTGGCACAAACGGGGCAACGCGATATACGGCTTCAGCACAAGGTTTTTATGTCCATGCCAACGCCGCCAATCCACAGATTACTATCCCACAATCAGCTCGCCTTCATCACGACCAACCTTTCCTGACCCCACAATCCTTTACCGATGGTCAGTTGAAAATTTATGTCAATTCCGACAGTTATGGCGACGAAACCGTGGTTGAGTTCAATGAAAACGCCACCGAAGGATTCGACAGTCAGTTTGATGCCTATAAACTCGCTGGCATTGGTCAGGCTCCGCAGATATATTTTGTTACCGCATCAGATCAGCTGGCTGTGAACACGTTACCTTTTACGGGGGAATTTATGAGCCTCCCCCTGTATTTCGCCGCAGGCACTCCTGGAAACCACGTGATTTCCGTGGAAGGAACTGAAGGCTTTGAAGCTGAGGTTATGATCAGCCTCGAAGACCAACTAGAAGAAACAATTACTAACCTTCGGCAGCAACCTGAATACACTTTCTATGGCAGTCCGTCTGACGACCCCGGCAGGTTTTTACTCCATTTTGATGTTTCCACAGTTGGAACAGCTACCGCAAATGAAGAGCACATTTCTGTCTATATAATAGGTGATATACTTGTCATACAAGACCTTACCGGAGACAATTTGCAAAGTTGGCAGCTGAAAATCTATAACATGAACGGAAGTGTGGTTCAATCGTCGTCATTAGCTTCGGGCTACAAATCAGAGATTCCGGTACGGTTTTCAAATGGAACTTATGCGGTTGTGCTAAGCAGTGGAAGCCGGATCATTACAACCAAAATAACCGTTGTACGATAAAGGCAGGCCATCATTAAAACCAAAAGACAAAAGGATGAAAAATTCGTTCAAAATAACATCGGCTGTGTTCCTGTTCACGTTGGTGCTCATGGCATCTGAAATGCTGGCAGGAGTGCAGCCGCCCGACCCGGGCGGCGATCCCAGCGGGTCAGGGATACCTGTTGGAGGCGGTGCTCCCGTCGGACATGGAATCGGAATATTACTAAGTCTTTCGATTGTTTACATGCTCTGGAAAATGCAAAAACTGATCAGGCGATACCTGGCAGAACATATTATCGGAAAATTTCGGGAAGCTGATTCATAGAAACCAATGGACAAGATTGACACGCAAATCAGTGATAAGTCAAATAACTTTCTATTTTTGCCGAACGTTTGCCAAGATTGGACTAATAACTAACTAAGATTCTAATTATCAACCATAAAACACCAATATTGTTAACGTGTGTTCCAAAAATCAACATCAAATGAAACCAATATTTAGCATTATTCGCGCCTTACTGCTCTTGATTGTAGCGGCAGCCGGTTTGTTTTTGGAGTTAACAATCAATGAGTTCGGCTTCTTCTTTGGCATCTCATTACTTCTGGGAGCAGCACTCACAGCCATGAGTCTTTTTCTGAGCTTCGATAAGCAAATCAACGAAAAGAACCTGATGGAGCCAATCATGGATGGCTTTGCCGGATTGGTCATCCTGACTTATCCGGAAGTGTCTTCGCGGTTTGTTCTGTCCGATTTCTCCTTTTGGATAGCCATGATGGGAATCCTCTATTTAAACAGTGGCTTCTTTAACCACCAGAGCTCGAAATTTTTCTGGTTGTACATCCTCACAGGTTTGGCTCTGATCGTATTTGGGTTCGTTATCATCAATTATGCTAACGAATTCCTCAGCTCAATCATCTACCTGATGTCGTTTGCCGCAGTTATATACAGTCTGGTGGTCATTTACCTTTCATTGGCCAGATCAAAAGCCCCTCTGCAACCCTGATAACGGCTATGACGAAGAAAAGTTCCTAAAAATTGCGCATCCAAATTCGTTAAAAAATACAGCAATCACGCTAAACAACTGAATGACTGCATTTTTAAAATCGAAAAAATGTTGATAAAATATTGCGTAATACAAAATTACTTTCTATTTTTGCAGCCCGATTTTTTGAGTAAAAATTATAACATATGTATTTAACTTCTGAAACAAAAAAAGAGATTTTTGAAACTTACGGCAAAAGCGCTGAAGACACAGGTTCAGCCGAAGGTCAGGTAGCACTTTTTACTTACCGCATTAAACACCTTACCGGCCATCTGAAAACCAATAAGAAAGATGTTTTCACACAAAGATCACTTGTAAGACTTGTTGGAAAAAGAAGAAAGTTGCTCGACTACTTAAAGGACAAGGATATTGAAAGATACCGTGCCATAATTAAACAGTTGGGTTTAAGAAAATAACGAAGGCCTCGAATCCTTCTCAGAAAAGGCAATTTACCGATTGCCTTTTTTTGTGTTTCCATTACTCCCGTTTTCACACAATACAATTAGACATAGTGAATCAGCCCTAACAGTCAACCAACGCTAAAAAAGAGAACCGTTAAAACCAAGGCTTATTCCGCAGGTAAAGAAAAAAATAAAAAATAACACATGAAACCAATTGAACCAATTACCGTCACTTTCAGCCTCGAAGATGGAAGAACAATAACTATAGAAACCGGGAAACTGGCCAAACAAGCCGACGGATCAGTCGTAGTACGCATGGGCGAAACCATGATCTTGGCCACCGTAGTGGCTGCTCAGGAAGCCCGTGAGGATGTCGACTTTATGCCTCTTTCTGTTGAATACAAAGAAAAATACGCTGCTACCGGAAAATTTCCGGGTGGCTTTTTTAAGAGAGAAGCCAGGCCTTCGGAGCATGAAATTTTGATTTCACGCCTCGTCGACAGGGCCTTACGTCCTTTATTCCCTGATGACTTTCATGCGGAAACTCAGGTTTTAATCAGTTTGATTTCAGGAGGACAAGACACTGCACCCGATGCTTTGGCCGCGCTCGCAGCTTCTGCCGCGCTCACGGTGTCCGACATCCCTTTCAACGGACCCATTTCGGAGGTGCGTGTGGCCCGCGTTCATGGCGAATACGTCATTAACCCTACCCTTACCGAGCTGGAAGATGCTGACATAGAAATGATTGTTGCCGCTACCAAAGAAAACATCATGATGGTAGAAGGTGAGATGAAAGAGGTGTCTGAAGCGGATATGTTGCAAGCCATCCAGGTGGCACACGAAGCCATAAAGATTCAGTGTGATGCTCAAATTGAGCTGGCAGCCAAAATAGAAAAAGCGAAAGAAAAAAGAGAGTACGCTCACGAAACCAACGACGAAGAACTGATGGCAAAAGTACATCAGGCTACCTACGATGCTTGCTATCAGATTGCCCTTCAGGGAAATCCTGACAAGCACGCCCGTTCGGAAGCTTTCAAAGAAATCCGTGATAACTTCCTCGAAACTTTTGAAGAAGAAGAACGTGCCCAGGTTGAAACAATGGTGAAACGGTATTTCCATGCCGTTGAAAAGGAAGCCGTTCGTGATGCCATATTAAACGATCGTGTTCGTCTGGATGGACGTAAGATGAATGAAATCAGACCTATCTGGTCTGAAGTAGACTATCTGCCATCAGCTCATGGCTCGGCAGTATTTACCCGCGGTGAAACACAGGCCTTAGTCACGGTAACCCTGGGCAGCAAACTTGACTCCCAAACCATTGATGGCGCTGTTATCAGCGGATCAAGGAAATTTATGCTTCACTACAACTTCCCTCCTTTCTCAACAGGAGAGGTCAAAAGGATGATGAGCGTTTCTCGTCGTGAAATCGGACATGGTAACCTGGCTGAGAGAGCCCTCAAAATAATGATTCCCGACGGTGAGGACAATCCTTATACCATCCGCGTGGTTTCCGACATCCTTGAATCAAACGGTTCATCTTCGATGGCTACGGTTTGTGGCGGAACACTGGCGCTGATGGATGCCGGGGTAAAAATGATTAAACCTGTTGCAGGTATTGCCATGGGCTTAATCTCCGACACCAAAACCGGACGTTTTGCAGTGCTTTCAGACATTCTTGGCGACGAGGATCATTTGGGTGATATGGACTTCAAAGTAACCGGAACCCAAGACGGTATCACCGCCTGTCAGATGGACATCAAAGTCGACGGACTTTCTTACGAAGTACTTGAAGAAGCTCTTGAGCAAGCACGTCAGGGCAGAATTCACATCCTGGGCGAGATGGCTCAGACCCTTCAGGAACCCCGTACCGACTATAAAGATTTTGTACCACGTATCGAAAAAATGTATGTCGACAAGGAATTTATTGGAGCCATTATTGGTCCTGGTGGCAAAGTGATCCAGGAAATCCAGAAAGTTACCGGATCGACAATCGTAATTGAAGAAATCGGAAATCAGGGTGTAATCGATGTGATGGGGCCAAATAAAGCCGCTATCGACGGAGCAAAAGAATGGATCTCCGGAATAGTTGCTGTTCCTGAACTCGATAAAATTTACCATGGTACTGTTAAGAGCATCGTTGCTTTTGGCGCTTTCGTGGAAATATTACCCGGTAAAGACGGGCTTTTACATGTTTCTGAAATCGACTGGAAACGCATTGAAAACCCGGAAGATGTACTTAAACAGGGCGAAAAAATAGATGTAAAACTGGTAGGCATTGATGCCAAAACAGGAAAACTGAAGCTCTCCAGAAAAGTCTTACTTCCAAAACCTGACAACATGGAAAGCGACAGCAGACCACCCAGATCTGAACACCGCGATCGAAATGATCGAAATGATAGAAATGATAGAAATGATAGAAACGATCGCAACGACAGAAATGATCGCAACGACAGGGGTAGAAATGACAGAAAAGACAGACCTCGTCAGTAACCTTTTTTTTAATAAAACCGTATAAGTACCAGTAAAATTTGATGTAACTCCATGAGGCAACTAAAAATTACAAAGCAGGTTACCAACCGCGAAACGGCATCGCTTGATAAATACTTGCAGGAAATTGGTAAAGTAGATTTGATTACGGCAGAGGAGGAAGTAGAACTCGCCAGACGTATCAAACAGGGAGATCGTGCAGCTTTGGAGAAATTAACCAAAGCCAACCTAAGGTTTGTGGTTTCTGTTTCTAAACAATATCAAAACCAAGGACTTAGTCTACCTGATTTGATTAACGAAGGCAATTTGGGCTTAATAAAAGCAGCCCAGCGTTTTGACGAAACCCGTGGTTTTAAATTTATCTCTTACGCAGTTTGGTGGATTCGTCAATCAATCCTCCAGGCTTTGGCTGAGCAGTCGCGTATTGTGCGTTTGCCACTCAACAAAATTGGCTCCATCAACAAAATCAATAAAGCCTCAGCCCGCCTTGAGCAATCTTTCGAGCGCGAACCCAACTCGGAGGAAATCGCCTCTGAACTGGAAATGACCGAGTCGGAAGTTAAAGAATCAATGCGTAATGCAGGCCGCCATGTGAGCATGGACGCGCCATTGATTCAGGATGAAGACAACACCATGTACGATGTACTACGCAATGAAGAAGGAACTACTCCTGAAACGGGATTGCTATACGAATCGTTACGCAAGGAAATCGACAGGGCCATACAGACGCTCACCCAGCGTGAAGCTGATGTGGTGAAGTTATACTTTGGCTTAAATGCCGGTCACCCCATGACACTCGAAGAAATCGGTGAAAAATTTGACCTTACCCGCGAACGTGTCAGGCAGATTAAAGAAAAAGCGATCCGAAGACTTAAGCATACTTCCAGAAGTAAAATTCTGAAGTCCTATCTGGGTTAAAAATTTAAAGCGTCTTTCGGGACGCTTTTTTTATCTTTGCAAAAAAAACTCATGAGTCACCTCGTTGCACCTTCGATGCTGTCAGCCGATTTCACCCGGCTTGAACAAGACATACAGATGATAAACCAAAGTGAAGCCGATTGGTTTCATCTGGACGTGATGGACGGTGTGTTTGTGCCCAACATCAGTTTCGGTATGCCTGTTATTAAGGCCATTAAAAAAATCGCTACCAAGCCCCTCGATGTGCACCTTATGATCGTGGAACCCCAGAGGTATATTAAAGCCTTTAAAGAAGTGGGGGCTGACATCCTCACCATTCACCTTGAAGCCAGTACGCACCTGCACCGTAGCATTCAGGAAATTAAAGCTGAGGGCATGCAAGCCGGCGTGGTATTAAACCCACACACAAGTGTCGCACTGCTCGAAGACATCATCACCAATCTGGATGTGGTGCTACTCATGTCGGTAAATCCGGGATTTGGCGGCCAACGCTTTATTGAACAAACCTTCCGAAAAATTGAAAAACTAAAAAAACTCATCATTGATACCGGAAGTCATGCGCTCATTGAAGTCGACGGCGGAGTAACCCTTGATAACAAAGCCGCATTGCTTAGCGCAGGAGCTGATGTCCTGGTAGCCGGAAACACGGTTTTTAAGTCAGAAAACCCGACTGAAACCATCCATTTGCTCAAACTTTAACCATGTATCCTTACCTGCGATTAACCCGAACACTGCTAAAAAGCAGGTTCAAAAGTCCTTTAAAGATAACCGATGTCAGTGTGCTGCCCATGAGGGTCTGTATCGTCGACATTGACCCATTTTGGGAGCTCAACAACGGACGACACCTGACCATGATGGATTTCGGCCGCTTTGAAATGGCCTTGCGTCTTGGTCTTTTAAAAGTGGTAAAAGAAAAACATTGGGGCCTTGCCGTAGCCGGATCGAGCGTCAGATACAGACATCGACTTAAACTTTTTCAACGCTACGACCTGATCACACAAATCGTTGGAGCCGACGATAAGTGGATCTATTTTCACCAACAAACCCTGCGCAAGGGGAAAATCCACTCTGCCGCCTTGATTAGAACGGGAGTTACCTCCAAGAACGGACTCGTAAAAACCAGTGAAGTAATGAAAGTACTGAACATCGACATTGCACTAACTACATTACCTGAATGGGTAACTGCTTGGAGTGAAGCAGATGAACTCAGACCCTGGAATCCTATCCTGACGAATCCTTAACAACAAAGCAGGCACGTTTCGCCAACCCTAATGCCGAAAAGCTATTTCAATCCTGTAGAAATATTTTCCCGATCAAGTCAATAAAACCGTACTTTTGTGTAGTTACGATTTTATGCATGATGAAAGTTGAACCCATAACCCTGATCAGGAACTTACTGGTTTCCATAGGGAAAAGCAGTAACGCCCTGCTTACTCCATTGCCTCCTTCAGGAAGCGACCGGAAATACTATCACATTCAGTTTGAAAAAGAGGATCAACCTGATTTGATCGCTTTTTATAACCCCATTGTTGATGAAAACAAAGCACAAATCGAATTTACGCGGCATTTTCGCTCACAGGGCATCCATGTTCCTGATATTGTGGCTTATGATGATACTAAAACTGTTTTTATCCTTGAGTATCTGGGCAACAAAAGTCTTTTTGAATCCCTATCGGAATCGGACAACGAAGAACAGACGATTGCTTTTTATAAACGTGCGATCTCAGATTTGGTGAGGTTTCAGGTTGAAGGCGTTAAGGGACTAGATTTCACCAAAGCCTATCCTGTGGCCGACTTCGACCGACAAGGAATCATGTGGGACCTCAATTATTTTAAATATTGCTTCCTGAAACCGGCTGGCATCGCTTTCCATGAAGGACAACTTGAAAAGGAATTTCTCACGTTTACCGATACCTTATCGGCTTCCAATCCCAACTTTTTCTGTTACCGCGATTTTCAATCGAGGAACATCATGATTCATGACAACAAGCTTTGGTACATTGATTTCCAGGGAGGCAGAAGAGGTCCGCTACCCTACGATCTGGTTTCATTGCTGCACCAGGTGAAAGCCAATCTCTCAGAAGAGATGAAAGAACTCCTTTTTTCACACTATCTCACCGAGCTCGCCAAAGTTGCCCCCGAAGAAGTAAGTCAGGTTACCTACCACTACAACCATTTTGTTTATTTCAGGATGATGCAGGTGCTTGGTGCCTATGGTTTTAGAGGCCTTACAGAACGTAAAGCACACTTCCTGCAAAGCCTCCCCATGGCCGGAAAAGCTTTGGGTTTGTTGCTTAAAAAACATCCGCTGGATCTGGCACTTCCGGAGCTCAACAGAATTTTTAATGAAATTGTAAAAAAGTACAGTGAAGAATTTCAGGAGCAAACGAAAATTCTCACGGTTAGCGTAAGTAGTTTTTCATACAAGAAAAAAGGCCCTCCGGGTGATTTTTCAGGCAACGGCGGCGGGTTTGTGTTCGACTGTCGGGCATTGCCCAACCCACACAGATTGCCGCAATTGCGCGATTTAACAGGAGAAGATTCAGCCATTCAGCACTACCTGTCAGAGCAGCCGGAGACACGGACTTTTTTGAATCATGTAAACTCGATAATCGACGCTTCAGTCGAGAATTACCAGGAACGCGGGTTCATACATTTACAGGTAAATTTTGGATGCACGGGCGGTAGACATCGCTCTGTTTTTTGTGCCGCAAAACATGCCGAACACCTGAAAAAAAAGTATCCTGACCTCATGGTGAAGCTCAATCATTTGGAAATAAAAGGCCATTATGATCGTTAAAAAAGCCATGATACTCGCAGCCGGATTAGGTAGTAGGCTGGGCACACTGACACAGGAACAACCTAAAGCACTGGTAAAAGTGGGAGCCATTCCCATGATCGACAGGCTTTTAATCCAACTCCGAGAGGCCGGCGTCGAAGAAGTTATGATCAACCTGCATCACCATGCGGACATGATAAAAAACCATGTGAACAACCAGACTCACAACGGCTTAGAAATCCGGTTTAGCCACGAAACGGATTTGTTGCTCGATACGGGTGGAGCACTGGTGGCAGCAAAGAATTTCTTTCGTGGTTATTTGCCTGTACTCATCCACAACGTCGACATACTTACCAACCTGGATATCAGCGAAATGGCAGATTCTCACCTGAAACACCAGGCACAGGCGACCCTATTCGTAAGCGGCCGGTCATCACAAAGGGCCTTACTTTTCGATAAAAATCTTCAGCTTTGCGGATGGACAAACCTCAAAACAGAGCAGATAAAGTGGGTGAACAATCCTTCCGTTAATCTTTCGCCGTTGGCTTACAACGGTGTCTGGCTTGCACAACCTGAGTTTATTCACCAAATACCTTTCAAAGGGAAATTCTCAATTATCGATGCATGGCTTCATATGGCGAAAAACAAACCCATCATTGGTTACCGAAACGATCAGTTTAGCTGGCATGATCTGGGTACTGTGGAAAAAATAAGTCACGCCGAGGACCAATTAAACCTAAAAAAACCATGAAACCATTCCTTGAATTCGTTGCTGAGGAGATCATCCAATCAGGCACAAATCAATCAGATACCGCCGTTATCCTGCCCAACAAAAGATCAATCGTCTTTTTAAAAGAAATCATAAAGAAAAAGAGCACGGAATCCCTTTGGCTGCCTGAGTTTTTCTCACTCGACACTTTTTTCCAGGAAGCCTCCGGTTTTTCAAAAATCGAATCACTCCAACTTCAGCTCTATCTCTTTGACATCCATAAAAAAATAGCCGGTAGCGAACACCGTCCGATGGAGGATTTTTTATCGTGGGCTGCCATCATCGCCTCCGATTTCAACGACATCGACCTAACCCTTTCGGATGCCACCCAGCTATTTGACCACCTCTCTGCCAACAAAGCCATGCAGGAATGGAATCTCGATGGCCGTCCACTTACCGAGATGCAGACTAAATATCTTAAATTCTATCAGTCGCTTACAGACTACTACAACCAACTGAACACCAGACTTATAACTGAAAAACAAGGCTATACCGGACTTATTTACCGCTATTTGGCAGAACATTTTGATTCGCTCCTTACGACCTGGAAATGGAAAAAATTCCTTATCGCCGGAATCAATCCAACTTCCCCCGCGGAAATGTTAATACTAAAGAAGCTTAAAGCACATTTCGATGTGAAGTATTTATGGGATGTCGACACCTACTATTTTGAAAGCAAGAACGCTGAAAAACCTGTAAATTCAGAGCCGGGGAGGTTTATCAAAACACTGACCGAGGAACTGAAACTGGACAATACAGAAATAACTGATTCCTTGCTTTCTACCGACACAAAAGAGGTTAACCTTATTGAAGTGCAAGGTGAAACCGCGCAATGCAAATACGCTTCCTCCTGGATTTCAAACCTACTGAGCAATCCCGAAAAACGTCCTGAAAACCTGAAAAACATCGCGATTGTTATGGCCAATGAACAATTGCTAATCCCTTTGCTTGCAGCTTTGCCCATCGGATCAAAGGATACCTGCGAAACCCTCCGGTATAATATTACCATGGGGTATCCGCTCAAAAATTCTCATTTTGAATACAGCATTAGCCGGTGGTTTACTATCCTGCAAAAACATGATAAAAACACCGAACCTTATTCGGTATTTCAGCTCATGGACTTTTTAAACAGCCCGCTGATAAGTTCTACATTAAATGCCAAACATGCCGGATTCATCGATAAACTGTTACACCCGGTGATCCGGAACAACATCTATAGTATCACGTACAGCGAGTTAGAGGAACAAGCCAATAGGATAAATACCGTATGCGGTCAGGAAATGCTAAACTGGATTGCCCCTTGCAGCGATGGCAATCAGTTTATTGACAGGGTATTGCAGATGCTTGTTTCTTTTCAGGAAACAATAGGCAATAACAACGAAGCTCAACCAATTGAAAAATTACAAGCCGCAAAAGTGTTTACCAGCCTGAATTCAATAAGACGCATAGCCTGGGGCGACAACAAAAAAATAAGCGTTAAAGCTGCCGAAAAAATCATGATCCAGTTCATCAGACAAACACAGCTTAACCTGGTTGGTGAGCCATTGGAAGGTATTCAGGTTATGGGGCTACTGGAAACACGTGCACTTGATTTCGAAAACATTTTGGTACTTGGAGCCAATGAGGGGTTTTTACCAGCCAACATCCACACCGACACCTTTATACCCTTCGATATCCGGCATCGATTCAAACTTCCCCTGCCAAAAGACGGTCACGACATAACCGCCTATCATTTCTACAGACTACTTCAAAGAGCCAAAAACGTTACTTACGTTTTTAACACAAGCACCAGCGGATTAGGAACCAACGACCCCAGTCGGTTTTTGCTACAACTCGAAATGGAACTGGCTGTCCGCAATCCAAACATATCAATCCATAAGCAACAACTCCAACTGAAAGCCGAACTGCCCGATCTGTCTCAACCGATCATCGTGGTGAAAACACCTGAAATGATCGAACAAATAAAAAATTTCGGTCAAAAAGGCTTTTCAGCTTCCGCTTTAACTACTTTTATAAACTGTAAACTAAGGTATTACCTGAGATACCTGCTAAAACTCAAAACCGATGAAACCATTGAGCAGTCGATGGAAAATAACACCTTTGGAACCATAATCCATGGGGCGCTCGAAAACCTCTACAAGCCCTTCGTAGGCCAAAAAATTGAGCCGGATGAACTTGAAAAAAGAACCAGGTTAATCGATGATATCCTAACAACTGAATACAAGCGTCATTTCTCCGGGAACCAGGCACTTCGCGGGAAAAACCTGCTACTCATGGAGGTGTTGAAGAAGATGATTGATAAAACCATATCAATTGATGCCATCAACCTGAAGCATGAGCCTCGGGTGCTGCTTGGAGTTGAAAACAAGTTAACCAGTGAAGTCATCACCAAACATGGACAAATGATTCTGGAAGGAACCATCGACAGAATAGACAAAGGCGAAATAGACCCGGTGATCAGAATTGTTGACTACAAATCAGGTTCTGTGGAAATCAAAGACCTTACGATAGACAACGTCAGCTTAATTACATCACAACCTGAAAAAAGCAAAGCCTTCCAGCTCATGCATTACGCCCTGGTTTACCAATCCAACTACCCCAATCAACGAATTACCGCCGGTAATATCAGTTTGAGGAAACTGTCGAATGGATTCATGGAACCAAAGTTTACCGATGGATCAACAGTCCAGGACAATTTGGAGGCCTTTAAAGAAACCGTTGTCTCCCTGATTGAAGAAATTCTGAATGAGGAAGTTCCGTTTGCTCAGACTGAAAACATTGAATTGTGCAGCTACTGTGACTACAGGAATATCTGCAACAGAATACAAACTGGTTGAGACTACTGATGCTGGCCAAATTAAAAATGATTCGGATAATTTTTTATTTCAATGAAAAAAACCTACTTTTGTTAAGTTTAAATATGCAGCTCATATAATCAAATACACCTATGGATCAAAGTAAGTTTAAGATTCTTCTGGTAGACGATCGCCCTGAGAACCTGATAACCCTCGAAAGCATTCTGGAAAGTCCTGAATTAGACATACATAAAGCAAATTCCGGAAACGAAGCCCTTGGATTATTGCTAGAGCACAACTTTGCTTTGGTGTTGCTCGACGTTCAAATGCCAGGCATGGATGGTTTTGAAACAGCAGAGATTATGCGTGCCAACGACCGTACCAAACACGTGCCGATCATTTTTGTCACCGCCATCAACAAGCAAAGGAAACATATTTTTCAGGGATATCAGTCGGGAGCTGTTGACTACCTTTACAAGCCGCTGGATCTGGAGATTCTAAAAAACAAAGTAAAAGCCTTTATTGAGTTCTTCAGGTATCGGCAGGCCTTGGAGAGCACAACCTTAAAGCTGGCTAAAACGGTAGAGGAACTTAAAGTCGCTAAAGCTCAGGCAGAGCAGGCAACCGTAACCAAAAGCATGTTTTTGGCTTCCATGAGCCATGAAATTCGCACCCCGTTAAACGGTATTATCGGCATGGCCGATCTTGGATTGATGGACGAAGATTTGACTTCTTTGCAGAAAGAACGGCTTGGCGACATAAAAAATTCAGGAGAGACTTTGCTCGAAATTATCAACGAAATCCTGGATATTTCCAAAATTGAAGCCGACAAACTTGAATTGGAAGAAATTGAATTCAGCCTGCGCGACCTGGTGGAGAAAATTTTTAACACCATCAGTATCAAAGCGCTTGAAGAGAATAACGAACTGATATGTGATATCGATCATGATATTCCGGATGTTATCATTGGTGACCCGCTCCGCATAAAGCAAATTCTGTTAAACTTGCTGAATAACGCCGTAAAATTTACAGAAGAAGGTACGGTAAGGTTAAACATTCGACTCATCGACAACATTGAAGAACAACTGCGCATTGAATTCAGCGTGGTCGACACCGGAATAGGCATTTCACCGGAAGCCATGGGTCGACTATTCCAAACCTATCTGCAAGCTGAAGCCTCCACTACACGCACACACGGAGGCACAGGACTGGGATTGAACATCGCCCAAAAACTTGTTTCCCTCATGGGTGGGAAGATTACCGCCGAAAGCGAAAAAGGAAAAGGAAGCACCTTTAAGTTCACACTTAACATGATCGCAGGATCGGAACACAAAGAATGTGGCACAATGGAGCTAAATCCACCACTGGAAGAGCAGAACGTGCTTATTATTGATGGGCACATAGATGCCGGTGAGGTCTTGTCGAAAATCCTCAGCGGCTGTGGCGTAAAAAACAAAGTAGTCAACGATGTAGACAGCGCTATCCCTTTGTTGGAAAAAAATGACTACTCCATCATTTTTATTGACTTTGAACTGGGTAAGGTAACAGGAGATCAGGTGGCAGAAATCCTCAACTCGAAATTCCCCGACAAAAACCTCAACCTTGTATTTCTATCCCAGGTAAAAGCCTCTATCAGAGTAGATAAACTCAGAAAAACTGAGAAATACGACTTCATTACAAAACCTATTCTCCAAACTAAAATCAGATCTATTTTTCAAAAAAAGTTTGGAAAAAATATTGAACCGGATAAGAAAACGACTATACAGACTCCCACAAAAACTTCCGATTCAAATAACAACCTGAATATTCTCGTGGCTGAAGACCAAATCATTAACAGGAAAATTGTCATTCAACTTCTGGAGAAAAAAGGTTGGAAAGTAACCACCGTGGAGAACGGACAGCTTGCCATTAACGAATACATGGCTCATCCTTACAAGTACAACATTATCCTGATGGACGTTCAGATGCCTGAAGTGGATGGCTACACGGCTACAGAAAAAATAAGAGAATTTGAACAAAAAAGCGGAAAGCATATCCCCATCGTGGCCATGACAGCATTTGCTATGGTCGGCGACAAAGAAAAATGTATTGCGGCAGGCATGGATCATTACATATCAAAACCCATTAGCCCCGATGAGCTCTATACTACCATTGTAAAGTACGCACATACCTCCTAACCCTGTCAGGCTGTCTGGCATAAGAGATATTAGCATGGAAAAAAAAAACTATGTAAACTATAACGAGGCCTCTTCATGGGAAAAACTAAAACACTCTATCTCCTCATGGCGGTATATTGGTGTTGGCAAAAGCTTGCTTATCTGGTTTTTGGCCATTTCGTTCATCCCACTGTTGTCGGTAAGTTACATCAATTATTTGGTGGCTTATCAGGGACTTACCATTCTGGCCGATAAATCACTAAATTCCTCATCCCTGATCAGGGTGAAATACATCAGCACCTACTTTATCAGCGCCATCGACCTGCTCGAAATCACGGCCTCCTCCCCTGCCCGTCTTGACATCTTTCATGAACTGGAAAAAGAATACACTGCCAGCGGACTTACCCCATCGGAATATACCCGGACACCTCTCTATCATGAATTGGCCGATAAACTCCGGATTGAATTTAACAAACCTCTCAAAGAGAACAATTTATACAATATTCTATTTATCGATAATTCGGGGAATGTACTTTTCTCAGTAAAAAACGAGAATATTTTGGGACAAAACATCTTTGAAGGTCAGATGGTATCAGGTTTATTAAGCCAGACCGTAAGAAAATCAAAGGAAACTGATCAAATACTCTTTAGCGATCTGGAACATTTTACTCCGAGTTATAATGTCGTGTCAGGCTTTTTTACCATGCCTGTAAGGGCTGAAGATCAGGAAGTTTTTGGCGTTCTTGCCCTTCAAATTACAATGGATGGCATCAACAAAATGATGCAGCAGGAAGCAGGATACGGTGAAACCGGACAAGCTTTTCTGATAGGCGAAGACTTTTTGCTGAGATCAGTGCCTCGCTTTGGAGACAAAACAGCTATACTTAACACAAAGTTAGTCAACGAAAAAACCCGTGAATGGAAAGATTATCTCCTACACAAAGACGACATTAATTACCTTAAATCGAAAGAGATAGACGAAGAAAAAGTTTCAAACTACAACTCAGACAATCAGGGAAAATATGTGATGGGGGTGTACCGCCATATCGACTTGCTTGAACCTTATGGCGTGAACTGGGCCTTGGTTGAAGAAATTGAACATACGGAAGCGTTTGAAAACGCCCGCCGCCTCAGCGACATTGCGAAATTGTCGCTCATTATCACTGTTTTAACGGTTATGCTCATTGCCTTACTGGTAACCAGATGGTTTGTGAACCCAATTAAACAACTGTCGTCGTGGGGTAAAGAGGTCGCCGTTGGGAAGCTGGAATCGAAAACCATTAAAGCGCCAAAAAACGAAGTAGGAGATATGCGCAATACCTTTAGCCGTTTGGTAACTTCCCTGAGTGCTTATGCTAATGTGGCCAAGCAAATGTCGAAAGGCGATTACAGCGAAATGGTTGAAATCAGAAGCAAAGAGGATATTCTGGGGAGTTCAATCAACCAGATGATCGAAAGCCTGCGATCGGTAGTGGAGCAAGCCAACCAAATTGCGAAAGGAGATTATGCCACAGTGATTACTCCACGCAGCGAAAATGATGCCCTGGGAAAAGCTCTCTTTAAAATGACAGAAACCCTGCGCGACAATGCCATACGTTCACAGGAAGAAAACTGGCTGAAATCAGGCCTCAACAACCTTGACGGAGAACTGAAAGAACACGAAACCATCGACAGCCTGATGCAGACCATTATCAGCTTCTTCTGCCAATACCTGAATGCTCAAACAGGCCTTTGCTATCTTTTCGATGGAAAAAAACTTAAAATCGCTTCTGCTTTTGCTGTAAGCGATGAAGACAAAAACAGACTTAAAAGTTTTGCTCCGGGCGAAGGCATTATAGGCCAAACATTTGTCGACAAAAAGAGAATCATTGTTTCGGATTTAAATGACACCGACTTTCCCGTATTCAACTACGGTTTGGCGGAGACTAAATTGCGCCATTTGGTGCTTGTGCCTTTAACCAAAAACAATGAAACAATCGGGGTAATGCAGCTCGGCATGATTAACCACCCAACCGAAGCCCACCTGAAATTTATCGATCAGGCGGTGAGCGACACCACTTTGGCCATCATCACGCTTCTGGCCCACCTGAGGGTGATTGAGCTTCTGGCCCGGACACAAGAACAAGCCAACGAACTTGAGGTACAACAAGAGGAACTTCGTCAAACCAACGAAGAATTGCAGGAACAAACCAACGCCCTGCGCATTTCGGAAGAAAACCTCCAGGAACAACAAGAAGAGCTCCGTGTAACCAACGAAGAGCTCGAAGAAAGAACGAAAGCACTTGAAATTCAACGCGATGCCATTAAAAAGAAAAACCTTCAACTTGAAGCAGCGCGCAAGGATATTGAACGAAAAGCACATGACCTGGAACTGGCGAGCAAATACAAGTCAGAATTTCTTGCCAACATGTCGCACGAATTGCGCACCCCGCTCAACAGCATTATCGTGTTGTCGCAGCTCATGGCAGAGAACAAAAAAAGCCACCTCGACGACAAGGAGCTCCAGTTTATTAAAACAGTCCATAGCTCCGGAAACGATTTGCTTAACCTGATCAACGACATCCTGGATCTTTCAAAAGTTGAATCCGGAAAAATTGAGCTTGAGCCAGAACGTTTGTATTTGGTAGATTTACAAGCCTTTGTGCAAGATTCATTCGAAGAAGTAATGAAAACGAAAGGGTTAAGCCTCGGTACACAAATTGAGGAAGGTCTTCCTGAGTTCATTGTTACCGACACCCAACGTGTTCAGCAAATTGTAAAAAACCTGTTTTCAAATGCTATTAAATTTACAGAAAAAGGGGCAGTTAACCTGATTGTCGCAAAACCAAAGGCCGAACTAAAGTTTAATAATCCTGATCTAAACAATGAAAACTGTATCGCCATCGCTGTAAACGACACGGGTATCGGCATACCGGAAGACAAACAAGAGCTTATTTTTGAAGCTTTTAAGCAGGCCGACGGAACTACAAGCAGACGTTACGGAGGTACCGGATTAGGATTGAGTATCAGCAAAAACTTTTCGCGACTTTTAGGAGGAGAAATGCACCTTTCGAGCAAAGAAGGTGCAGGTTCAACGTTCACCCTGATCCTGCCCTTTATGCTGCCTGAAACTGTTGATCAAGCAGAGGAGGATATTCAGTTCAAGGACGCCATGGCGTCTCCTTTGACAAAGAGTAGCGAAAAGAAAGAAGATCAAGCCAAGGAAGAATCCGCACAAGCAGATGAAAGCGAGCTAACATACAACGACGACAGAAACAACATTTTTGAAAAGGATCGTGTTGTGCTCATCATCGAGGATGATGAAAAATTTGCTTCGGTATTGCTCAGTCTGGCTCACGACCATAAATTTAAAGCGCTTATTGCGTCCAATGGCGAGCAAGGGCTTTATTTGGCCGACTATCATCTGCCAAAAGCCATAATCCTCGACATCGGACTCCCGGGCATGAACGGGTATGAGGTGATGGAAAAACTTAAACTCAATCCTAAAACCAGACATATCCCCGTGCATTTTATGTCGGCCAGCGACCGCAACATCAACGCACTGAAGATGGGTGCAATAGGTTTCCTGACTAAACCTGTGCTAAAAGAAGAAATCGACAAAGTGTTCGACAAGATAGAACTGCTTATCAGCAAACCCATCCGCCGGTTGCTGGTTGTTGAAGACGAGACCATCACCCGAAAAAGTATTATCAACCTGCTGAAGGGCGATAACATTGAAATCACAGATGTACCATCAGGCCAGAGTGCCATCGAGTTGCTTGAAAAAGAAACATTTGACTGTATGATCCTGGATCTGGGGTTGCAAGACATGACCGGATTTGAGCTCCTCGACATCATCAACGAAAAACATCTTTCTCCAAATCTCCCAATCGTGATTTATACCGGAAGGGAGTTGACCAAAGATGAAACTGATTTGCTACAAAAGCATTCTCAGAGCATTATCCTGAAAGGAGCTCACTCCTTTGAACGTCTTTTGGCTGAAACAACCTTGTTTTTGCATCAGGTAGAATCAAAATTGCCACGTGAGAAAAAGGAAATGATTGAACCTTTTCATGGAAAAGAAAATGTACTCGAAGGCAAAACCATCCTTGTGGTTGACGACGACATGCGTAATGTATTCGCCATCAGCAGTCTGCTCGAGAACCACAAAGCCCAGGTCGTTATCGGTAAAAACGGACGCGAAGGCATCGAAAAGCTCAAGGCCAACAAAGACATCGACCTGATTTTGATGGACATCATGATGCCTGAAATGGACGGCTACGAGGCCATGCGCGAAATCAGGAAACTGAAAGAATACAAAAAAATGCCCATCATTGCACTCACGGCCAAAGCCATGAAAGAGGATCGCGAGAAATGTATTGCTGCCGGGGCAAATGAGTACCTTTCCAAACCCGTTGAGAAAGACAAATTACTGTCGCTTTTGCGGGTGTGGCTTTATTAAACACCGATTTCAATCTGCCTTGAGGCAGAGAATTATATAGTTTTTGATAAAAATACAGGTATGAGCAAACTAAAAAACTGGTTGTACAACCTGAAAATCAGGTTTAAATTGCTGGTCATTCTTTTCATCGTGCTGGTGAACTTTTTACTTTATTACGCCTTCTCGACGTTTATGTTAAACACCACCAGCGTGTACACCTCCCTCATTGATGCGGAACGGCTGCATACGCAATTGTTCGAGACGGGTCTTGCTTCCTTTTATTCATACCTGAGCTCCGGCGACACCCTGGAATATCAACAAAGCATTTCAAACATCAATCAGGCTAACCGACTGGCCTCCCTTATGGTCAATATCGATAGTGTGGTTCAAAATACATCCAGGCATGAGATGCGTGAAATATTCTGGGATTATTACAAAGTACCTCTTCATCACGACCGGAATGCGGTAAACCTTTTTTCTGACAGAACCCGGCTGTTCATACAAATGAACTTTGAGATTCTGGTGGAGACCTTTGATATCGCAGCGCAGGGCTACCGTACCGGCGACCATATTGTGAAGCAACTTATGCACTATAAATCAAACCCTTCTCCCGAAACGCTTACGATAATAAATTCCGAAGCCGATGTAATCCGTCAATTCTATAACGATTTTTCGGAAAAAATAAATGAAGCAACCGATTTTGGAATGAGACTTCAGTTTTACAGCAGTGCTTTCTTGCTCATTTTACTGGTTCTTTTCACCATTTTTACCATCAACAAATTATCGGGATATTTGCACAAACAGCTGCGAAGTCTGGTTTCACAATCGCAACAAATCGCCCAAGGTAACCTGGATATAGATTTGAGAAAACCCTCACACGACGAGATCGGACAGCTTTTTGAGGCATTTAATGAAATAGTAATCAGCATGAAAGGCATGATTACACACGCCAAAACCATTTCAAATGGGGAATATTCAGTTAAAATAAACCCCCGATCGGAAAAAGATGATCTGGTAATTGCCCTCAATGTGATGGCCGAAAATCTGCAAAAAAACAAGCTTAAAAATGAAAGAGAAACATGGCTTTCATCGGGATTAAACCAATTAAACACAGGTATTAGCGGAGAATTATCATTAGAGCAGTTTTCTGAAAAAACCCTTAGATTTTTAGTAGCCTATGCCAAATCACTGGGCGGGAATTTTTACATCAGAGAAGCTGACACCTTTGTATTACGGAGCAGCTTGGGTATGAATCCTGAATTAAATCAGGTTAACATCTCCTCGGTGGATGGAATAGTGGGGGAAGCAGCCGGACAGGATCAATTGGTGCACATTACGGCACTCAACGATAAAAAATACACTACCTTCACCTCAACCGGCACGTTATCTCCCAACGAGCTCATTATCCTCCCTTTAAAATTTAGCAACATCAACCTGGGTGTAATTGAACTTGTAACTGCCAACACCTTTAAGGAAGAGCACCTCGACTTTTTCAGGAGTGTAAAAGAGGTGATTTCCATAGGCTTGCATGTTTCACAATCGCGACAACAACTAAAAGAACTTCTCGAAACAACACAACAACAAGCTGAAGAACTGGCTGTGCAACAGGAAGAACTGCGGACGACCAATGCCGAACTGGAAGAACAAACCCAGTTACTGCGTGAAAATGAAGCAAAACTTCAGGCGCAGCAAGAAGAGCTTCGCGTAACCAATGAAGAACTGGAAGAAAGAACGCACGATTTGGAAATTCAACGAAACGAAGTTATGCGCAACAGCGTTGAGTTGGAAAAAGCAAAAAGTGTTGTTGAACAAAAAGCCCGCGAAGTGGAAATAGCCAGCAAATACAAATCAGAGTTTCTGGCCAACATGTCGCATGAGCTCCGCACGCCGCTCAATTCGCTGTTAATCTTGTCGAAAGACCTGAGTGAAAACAGAGGTAAAAACCTGACCAACAACCAGATAGAAAGCGCAAGGATTATCTACAGCAGCGGAAACGAACTCCTCAACCTGATAAACGACATCCTCGATTTATCAAAAATTGAGGCCGGAAAAATGATCGTTAACCCTGAGCCAATCAGCATTGAAGATTTAGAAGCCGATATCACCGGATTATTTAAACCCGTTGCTGAGCAGAAAAAACTTTACCTCAAAACAGAAATCTCCGCATCGCCCGAAGCAACATTTTATAACGACAGGCAAAAAATTCACCAAATACTTAAAAATCTGGTCTCTAACGCCCTGAAGTTTACCTCCACAGGTGGTGTAACCATTAACTTTAAGTATGCAGGTGAAAAATCGGAGCAGCTGTGTATAACAGTGACAGATACAGGTATCGGAATTCCGGCAGAAAAACAAGCTGAAATATTTGAGGCCTTCAAGCAAGTGGATGGCAGCATTTCGAGAAACTATGGCGGGACAGGGCTTGGACTTAGCATCTCGCGTGAGCTGGTAAGACTTCTTCGCGGAGCCATCACTGTTAAGAGCGAACCTCAGGCAGGCTCTACTTTCGTGGTATGTATCCCCGCAAACTTCGATTCAGCCGATGAGGCAGAGACTCCTGTTGTTAGTACCCCCCAGATAAGCAGAATTGAAGAAGTAAAACCGGAGTTCGTTGCTCCTGTAGTACAAAAATATGATGACGATTTGGTTTTTATACAGGACGACAGGGAGGAATTGGAAAAAGGCGACCAGGTTATTCTTATCATAGAAGATGACATGATTCTTGCCGCCGACCTACAAAAAAAATGTCATGAAGCGGGCTTTAAGGTCTTGGTTTCAGGAAGTGGAGAAAACGGATTGTTTTTAACCGAAAAATACCGTCCTGATGCCATCATATTGGATATTATGTTGCCCGGAATTGATGGTTACAAAGTGCTGGAAGCACTGAAAGAAAACCCTGAGACCAGGCATATTCCGGTACAAATGATGTCATCGCTTGACCCTGACTCATCCATGTTCCGAAAATGGGCCATCGGATATCTGACAAAACCAATAAAACAAGAGGATATCGATGCCGCATTGGATAAAATCTCGGTTCACATCAACAAAAATGTAAAAGACCTCCTCATCATTGAAGATGACGAAGACAATAGCATTTTGATAAGCAAAATGCTCGGTGGCAAGGATGTGAATCTGAGTCTCACCGGATCAGGAAAAAAAGCCCTCGAGCTGATAGGGAAAAACAACTACGATTGTGTGGTACTTGATTTAGGCCTGCACGACATGTCGGGTATCGAGCTGGTTAAGAAAATCAATACCAAATACAAGAAAAAACTACCCCCCATCATCGTTTACACAGCCCGTGAACTGACCAAGGAAGAAACCAAAGAACTACAACGCTACACCAAGTCCATCATCATAAAAGGAACCATGTCGGATGGTCGGTTGCTTGATGAAACAGCACTTTTTCTTCACCGCGTGGTAGACGACATGTCGGAGAGCAAAAAGAAAATCATCAAGAGACTTTACAACAAAGAGGCCGTCTTCGAAAACAAAACGGTGTTGGTGGTAGACGATGACATGCGTAATGTGTTTGCACTGACCAGAATTCTTGAAGACCGTCATTTAAAAGTAATTGAGGCCGAAAATGGAATAATTGCCCTGGACAGGCTGGCAAAAAACCCCGACATCGATATCATACTCATGGACGTAATGATGCCGGAAATGGATGGACTGACAGCCATACGCAGAATTCGTGCGCAGGAAAAGTACCGAAACCTGCCCATTATCGTGCTGACGGCCAAAGCTATGAAAGAAGACCGGATTAAAGCCATTGAAGCTGGCGCAAACGATTATCTGGCCAAACCTGTGGATAACGAAAAACTGCTCTCGCTGATGCGTGTCTGGCTTTATAACAGTAAATAAATGGATGCAAAACCGAAAATATTAATCGTCGACGACAAGCTGGCCAATCTCATTTCGCTTGAAAAAGTACTGTGTGATCTGGAGGTAGAATTCGTTAGAGCCCTCTCTGGCAATGAAGCCCTTAAACAAACGCTGCACCACGATTTTGCACTTGCCATTGTTGATGTACAGATGCCAGACATGGATGGTTATGAAACCGTAGAACTTTTGCGAAGCGGCAAAAGAACCCGATACCTGCCCATCATCTTCGTTTCAGCAATTTACTCCGACGAATTCTATATCAGAAAAGGCATTGATGCAGGGGCTGTGGACTTCATCACCAAACCAATAAAATCGCCCATGCTTATCGGCAAGGTTCGAATATTTATTGAGCTTTACATGCAACAAATGCAGCTTAAAAAACTGTTAGCCGAAAAAGAAGAAAATGCCCTCGAACTTATCAAAGCCAAAGAAAAAGCGGAATATGCAACGTACTCCAAATCAATATTTCTGGCTAACATGTCACACGAAATCCGTACCCCGTTAAATGGGATTATCGGCATGAGTGAAATTCTTTCAGAAACCGAACTAACTGAACTGCAACTCGATTATTTACATTCTATAAAACTGTCAGGCGAAGATTTGCTCGTCATTATCAACGACATCCTCGACTTTTCGAAAATAGAAGCTGGTCAGCTCCAAACAGAATCCATATCCTTTTCGCTTGTCAAGCAAATAAGCAATGTGTTTAAAGTACTCCAGCTTAAAGCCAACGAAAAAGGAATAAAACTGGATATGCATATGGGTCAGGATGTTCCGGAATATATCAAATCTGACCCACTAAGAATCAAGCAAATCCTGATCAACTTACTTAATAATGCCATCAAGTTTACCGAAAAAGGAGGGGTTAGTCTTAGGTTAAGTACTACCAAACAAACCCCTGACGAGATAATACTCAAATTCGAAATCATTGATACGGGCATAGGTCTTAGTCCTGAACACCAAGGCAATATGTTTAAAGAATTTACTCAGGCCGACAGTTCCACAACCCGGAAACACGGGGGGACAGGCCTTGGGCTCACCATCTCGAAGCGTCTTGCCGAGTTGCTTGGAGGCGAAATCGGCTTGGAGAGTGAATGGGGAAAAGGTTCCACTTTTTGGTTCACTATCGTGGCACAGCAAGGCGAGCAACCTGCCGGAGCAGAAAAACTTCCAACCGGAACTGTTTTGCCCACGAGCCTGAAAATATTGCTTGCCGAAGATAACCTGATCAACCAAAAAGTCAGTTCAATAATGCTCAATCAGATAGGCCTGTCATGCGACATTGCCAACAATGGCGAAGAGGCAGTGGCAAAGCATCAGGAAAACACATATGACATTATCCTCATGGACATCCTGATGCCGGTGATGGATGGCATGCAAGCCACCATGGAAATACGCACCCGCGAGAAAAATCAAGGGGTTGCGAAAGGAGTAAAAATTGTTGCTCTAACAGCCAACGCTTTTCAGCAAGATATTAACAATTATCTGCAAAATGGCATGGATTATTACTTAAGCAAACCTATGCGTAAAAATGAACTCCTCCTTTTGCTAAATGAAGTTTTTAACCAAACAAAAAAATGAACCTATACTCAGACGAACATAATTTAACTGTAAACCTCGAAATCGAGCTGCTTTTAGAAGCCATTTTTCAACAGTATGGTTATGATTTCAGAAATTACAGCAAGGCCCATGTTAAACGCAGGTTGTTAAGTCGTTTATCCACATCAGGGTTAAAAAGCATCTCCGAAATGCAGCACAAAGTGCTTCATGAACCAGGATTCTTTGATCAACTGCTACGCGATCTGTCGATAAATGTTACCGAAATGTTTCGTGATCCTTCGTTCTATTTGGCCATCCGTAAAGAAATTATCCCTATTCTAAAAACCTACCCTTTTATAAAAGTTTGGCACGCAGGATGTTCTACAGGCGAGGAGGTCTATTCTTTTGCCATCTTACTCAAGGAAGAAGGACTGTACAACAGGGTTCAGATTTACGCAACGGATTTTAACACCAATGTGCTTGAAATCGCCAAAAAAGGCATCTACCCCATCAACCGGATCAAGGAATTTACTGCTAACTACCAACAGGCAGGGGGAAGGCAATCGTTCTCTGACTATTACATGGCCGACTACAACAGCGTCATCTTCGACCAATCGTTAAAAAAGAACATCGTTTTTGCCGAACACAACCTGGTTACCGACAGCGTGTTTGCAGAGGTAAACATCATTATCTGCCGCAACGTGCTGATCTATTTTAACCGCGACTTGCAAGACACCGTCTTTAACTTATTCTCCGACAGTTTAATAAATGGAGGCTTTCTGTGCCTGGGATCAAAAGAGACAATCCAGTTTTCATCGAAGGCAGGATTATACGAAACCGTTAATTTTCAAGAGAAATTATATAAAAAGAGAATCGTATAATGGATATCAAGCGCAAGTCAGTAAATAAAATGCATGGTATAGTCATAGGGTCATCTACTGGAGGATTTTATGCCTTGAAAAAAATCATCACCTCCCTGCCCAAAGGTTTTTCCCTTCCCATCATGATTGCGCAGCACATCAGCCCCAATTCGGACAATTTCATGGCAAAGTATTTCGACGGGCTGTCGCTTGTTACCGTCAAAGAGGCCGACGAAAAAGAACCCATACTGCCGGGTGTGGTATATATTGCCCCACCCAACTATCATTTGCTTATTGAGGAAGATTTCACTTTAACACTGTCCACGGAAGAAAAAAGAAACTATGCACGACCCTCGGTGGATGTGCTATTTGAATCAGCAGCCTATGCATTTGGACCTAAGCTTATTGGCGTGGTATTAACCGGAGCAAACAACGATGGAGCAAAAGGCTTGCTGGCAATTAAAAACTTCGGCGGAACGACTATCGTTCAAAACCCGAAAGAAGCAGAAGCCTATGTCATGCCTCAGGCTGCTTTAGAGACCGCTAATCCTGACTTCGTGCTCAGCCTTGATGAAATTACAAAAAAACTGATTGAACTGGAGAATCTGTTTCGTGGCGAGTCTTCAAATCAATAATTCAACAACCAAGCCGATGCAACCCATAAATTTCGTTTCATCTTGAATTGGGTCGCCACGATTCTGTATTTTTGCCAACATCAATAATATACGCTATGAGTTTTCAACATCCTGAATTTCTGTATGGATTGTTTGCCATTCTGATTCCACTGGCCATCCATTTTTTTAATTTCAGGAGACATAAAAAAATATGGTTCAGCCATGTAGCACTCCTAAAACAGATTACTATTGAATCGAAAAAACAAAGGAGTGTGCTACATCTCATCGTATTGCTATTACGGATTTTGACCATTATTTTACTTGTATTCGCCTTGTCGCAACCCAATTTCGGCACAAAAGAAGCCACTACACTATCGAATACACAACATCTTTATATCGACAATTCCTTTAGCATGATGCAGGAAGGAGCCAGAGGTCGTCTTTTTAATAATGCGGTGAACGAGGCCAAGAAGCTTGTTCAGAGCTCACCGCAGAACTTTCGGTTCATTTTGAGCACGAACGATTTTTTCGACAGACAACAAAAAAAACTTAGTCCCGAAGAAACCCTGTCAGCGCTGGATCAAATAAAAATTTCTCCTACTGAGTCCAAACTGTCCTCCACCATTCTTTCGCGCCTTAACAGCCAACAGGAACAGCACCAGTTTTTGCTATTTTCTGATTTTCAGCGCAACAAAACCGATATCGGACAATGGCCATCCGACAGTGCTGTTACTTATCAGCTCTTCCCTTTTTCAAGCAGTAAAAATAACAACCTCCTTGTCGACAGCGTCTGGTTTTCAACCCCCATTCTAATCCCTTATCAAAAAACTACGTGTTACATACGCATCACCAATAAAACAGCGCAGTTTTATGATAAATTACCTGTAACACTGGCGATTGATGGACAACAGAAAGGCGTTTCAAGTGTTGATTTACAAGCTTTTAAATCGGTTACAATAAGCATCAGTTACACACCTCAAACTTCAGGTTGGAAACAAGGTCTCATCACCATCGACGATTATCCGGTAACATTTGATGATGCACTGTACTTTACGTTTAAGGTCGTTCCACACATCAACATTCTGGCTATCAACAACCGGGGACAGTCGCCATGGTTGAGGAATTTTTATAACAGCGATAGTTTATTTGCTTTCCGGGAAGTAGAATCCAAACGCGTTAACTACAACGCACTCGACCAATACGACCTGATTATTCTAAATGGCCTTGATGAATACAGTTCAGGGCTCTCGCAACAGCTTACGCAATATATCAGAGCTGGAGGGAATACACTGCTCATAAGCAACAATACCCTGAGCGAGCAGCCTTTTCTGGCCAATGCCGGACTGAATGCAGCCCTTTCTGTCGACACTTCTGACACACGCGTTTCGGGCATTAAATTGAAAAGCGACCTTTTTGAAAACAGCATCAGCCGCATCCCTCAAAATGCCGATTTACCAAAAATTTTCACGCACACGCGCTATCAATTCCCAACCAAATCAGGTGTAGAATCGCTGATAACACTGCTTAACGGGGATGATTTATTGGTTAAATACCAAATGGAAAAAGGGCGACTCTTCATGTTAACGACAGGTATTTCAGATGATTTCAGCACTTTATCTTCCAATCTGCTTTTTGCCCCGCTTTTTGGAGGAATAGCCGCTGGTTCTGGATCTTCCGACCAGCTTTTTCACATCGTCGGCAACGATGAATTAACACTAAAAAAAATCCCCCCATCCTCAGGAGATGATCCGATAATCGTTGAAAATACTGAAACAGGACAATCTTTTATCCCTGAATTAAGGACTACAACAAGGTATGCTCATCTAAATACACATGGACACATTACAGCATCGGGTTATTATCATATAATGCAACGCGACAGCCTTATTGCAATAGCGGCTTATAATTACAACCGCGAAGAGTCAGATTTGGAATGCTATACTGCGATACAACTCGACAGCCTTTGCCATATGGCCAATCTGCCCCATTATGCAGTGGTGGATGTGTCCGATATGGAATTTGAAGAAATGATAAGTAAGCTAAAAAAAGAAAATCCCGTTTGGAAGCTATTTATTATCTTCGCACTTTTAGCGCTGGCGGCAGAAGGATTGGTTTTAAGGCTGAGAAAATAAACACTAATAATTAATTTTCAGCATGTTATAATCAATAAATTAGCCAAACCAGGCAAACATAAATAACAATTATCAGTAAGTTGATGAGCGAATCGGATGAAATTACAGGAATAGAAAACACCGGACTAAACCCCAAGGAAGAAGGGTATCGTACCACCCATCTGAAAGGCATGTACGAGAATTGGTTTCTCGACTATGCCAGTTATGTTATTCTTGAACGGGCTGTTCCGGAAATCGACGATGGACTCAAACCTGTCCAACGCAGGATATTGCATGCCATGAGCCGGCTTGATGATGGCCGCTACAACAAAGTAGCCAACATTATCGGGCATACTATGCAGTTTCACCCGCATGGCGACGCCTCCATCGGCGATGCACTGGTGCAACTAGGGCAAAAAGAACTCCTCATCGACATGCAGGGAAACTGGGGCAACACGGCCACAGGCGACAGCGCTGCCGCACCCAGATACATCGAAGCCAGGTTGTCGAAATTTGCCAAAGAGGTGGTTTTCAATCCTAAAACAACACAATGGAAACCGTCGTACGATGGAAGAAATAAAGAACCTGTTACCCTCCCGGTGAAATTTCCTTTACTTCTGGCCCAGGGCGTGGAGGGCATCGCAGTGGGATTGGCCTCTAAAATTTTACCGCATAACTTCAATGAACTTATTGACGCTTCAATTGCCTGCTTGCAAGATAAAGAGTTTGAGATTCTGCCCGACTTCCTTACAGGAGGATTAGCAGATTTTTCGAAATACAACGAAGGACTGAGAGGAGGAAAAGTCAGGATAAGAGCTAAAATTGCTCAAATTGACAAAAAAACATTGGTTATCAAAGAAATACCATTCTCGACCACTACCACTTCTCTCATTGATACAATTGTTGCGGCAAATGAAAAAGGCAAGATCAAAATCCGCAAAATTGACGACAATACTTCCGACGAAGTAGAAATCGTCGTCCATCTCGCACCAAACGTATCACCTGATCAAACCATTGACGCCCTATACGCCTTCACCAATTGCGAAATCTCTATTTCGCCAAACAACTGCATTATCGAAAACGGGAAACCACGTTTTGTTGGCGTAAATGAAATCCTGCGAAGCAATACCGGGCATACCCTTTCTCTCCTACGTAGTGAACTCGAAATAAGGCTTAATGAGCTGGAAGACATGTGGCACAACGCCTCTCTAGAAAAAATATTTATCGAAAACCGCATCTACCTCGACATAGAAGATTGTGAAACATGGGAGTGTGTTCTGTCTACCATCGACAAAGGACTTGAACCTTATAAACCGTTGCTCAGACGTACGGTTACAGAAGATGATTTGGTGCGTTTGACTGAAATTAAAATAAAACGAATATCCAAATTTAATGCCTTCAAGGCCAACGAAAGTATTGCTACCATCGAGGATGAAATGGAGGAGGTGAAAAACCACCTGAATCACCTGATTGATTACGCGATAAATTACTTCAGACAAATAAAGAAAAAATACGGAAAAGGAAAAGAGCGCAAGACTGAGATACGTAACTTCGACAACATAGATGCCAGTCAGGTGGCCGTTGCCAACGAAAAACTTTATGTCGACAGGGAAGGCGGGTTCATAGGCACCGCGCTTAAGAAAGACGAATATGTTACAGAATGTTCTGATATTGATGACCTCATCGCTTTCCGTGAAAACGGGACGGTAATCGTTTGTAAAGTTTCCCCAAAAGTATTTGTGGGTCAGGGAATTATTCATGTTGACGTGTTCAAGCGCAACGATGACAGAACCATTTACAACATGGTTTACCGCGATGGCAAACTGGGCAACTACTACGTTAAACGTTTTGCTGTGGTTGGCGTTACCCGCGATAAGGAATACGACCTCACCAGTGGAACAGAAGGATCGAAGGTTGTCTATTTCACGGCCAACCCTAACGGTGAAGCCGAGATTGTAAAAGTTTACCTTCGCCCCAGAGCAAAACTAAAAAAACTCCATTTCGATTTCGATTTCAGCAGCTTAGCCATAAAAGGAAGAGCTTCGAGGGGGAATCTGATTACAAAAAACGCCATCAAAACAATTGTACAGCGCGAAGAAGGAGTATCTACCCTCGGCGCTTTGAACATTTGGTACGATGATACCGTAAGAAGATTGAACAGCGATGAGAGAGGGGAATACCTGGGAGATTTTACCGGCGACGACAAAATCCTGACTATCCTTTCATCGGGAGAATTTAAACTCACCGGATACGATCTGTCGACTCACTTCGACGATAACATGATCTCTATCAGCAAACTAGATCCTGAAAAAGTGGTTAGCGCCGTTTATTACGATGGCGAGCAAGGAGCTTATTTTGTGAAAAGATTCCTTGTCCCGGAGAACAGCATGGCAAACAAAAACCACTTGTTCATCAGCGAAAGCAAAGGTTCAAAACTGGTCGCGTTTTCGTTTGATCACCTGCCCCGGATATCGTATGAGTTAAGAAACGAGAAAAACAACAGCTTCGATCTGGAGGTGTTACCACTAGCTGATTTCATTGCCGTAAAAAGTTTGAAAGCCAAAGGAAAGAAACTTGCCAACGGGAAAGTAAAATCTATCAAACTAATTGATCCTCTGCCCTATTCGGAACCTGAACAGGAGGATTTGGAAAATGATGACACCGGGA
>DJVY01000078.1:0-3797 GCA_002440885.1 Bacteroidales bacterium UBA6244 | reverse complement strand
TAACACCCCCAACCAAACCTCCGCTACCTAAAAAACGCAGACCGGAAGATGATGCGCCTCAACTGGAACTGGAGTTTTAAAGAAGGCCAGACATCCACAACATACTGAAATCGTCGGAGATGTACTTTAAAAGTGTATCTTTGCCGATATTATTTTGCAAAACATACAAAAACAGCAATTTACCGATTATTCATTTTTAAAACACCAGATGCCATTTAAACAACTCGAAATCATTGATCCGATATTGAAAGCGTTATCCGACTTAAAATACGCCACACCAACTACCATACAATCGAAAGCCATACCATTAATTTTAGCAGGAAAGGATGTGTTAGGATCAGCACAAACAGGAACAGGCAAAACAGCCGCCTTCGCCATCCCAATCCTGCAACATCTCTACCTCGAAAACCAACTGCAAAACAAAGCCAAAACCATTAAAGCGCTGGTAGTTACGCCCACACGCGAGCTGGCCATTCAAATAGCCGACAGCTTCTCTGACTACGGAAAATACACCGGTTTAAAAAACACGGTCGTCTTTGGAGGCGTTAACCAAAACGGACAGACCCAGGAACTTAAAAAAGGGATTGATATCCTCGTGGCCACTCCAGGTCGCTTACTCGACCTTATTGACCAGAAATACATTGACTTAAGAAACATCACCCATTTTGTCCTCGACGAAGCCGATCGCATGCTCGACATGGGTTTTATCCACGACATCCGTAAGATAATTGCCTTGCTACCGGAAAAACGCCAATCGCTTTTCTTTTCGGCCACCATGCCACAAAACATTGTAGATCTATCACGCCGGATTCTCAAGAATCCCTCAAAAGTGGAGGTCAGCCCTGTTTCCTCTACTGCCGAAACCATTAAGCAATTTGTGTATTACACCAACAGATTAAGCAAAAACGACCTGCTTCATTACATCATCACAAAAAGGAAAATCAACCAGGTGTTGGTTTTTGCCCGCACCAAACATGGCGCTGACCGGATAGACAGGTTTTTAAAAAAGAAGAAAATCAATTCGGCGGCCATCCATGGCGAAAAAGCTCAAAATCAACGACAAAAAGCCCTAAGTCAGTTTAAGACAGGAGAAGTGGCCGTTTTGGTAGCCACGGATATTGCTGCCCGCGGCATCGACATCGACAAGCTGCATTTTGTAATTAACTTCGACATTCCAAATGTTGCAGAAACTTATGTTCACCGCATTGGCAGGTCAGGACGCGCCGGCGAAAACGGGGTGGCTTTTTCGATTTGTGAACCGGAAGAAAATACCTTTATAAAAGATATCGAAAAACTGATCAACAAAAAAATCAATGTGGTCGAAGACCATCCTTTTCCACAGACTGATCATCCCATGACGGCTGAGGAACGAAAAGTTTGGAATATCGAAAAAATACAGAAGAAGAAGGAGTTTTTTGAGAGACAGAAATCCGACAAACCCACTTCTAAACGGCCTAACTACAAAAGATAAGGATTATATAATGTCCTGCAATCGTGCGCTATTCTCGCTTTTCGGCACGTTTGCGGCGACGGATATCTTTCTTGGTTGTTTTGCGGATTATATCAATATGACGCTGGTTCGACTTGTCAAAAGTTGGAATGGTTGTGGCCAACACTCCGCTTAACAGGGGTTTGAAGGAAAAATTACCCATTCCCTTATACATGTCTCTGGTGAAGAAAACCGGCACAACACGGGGCTTTTCCCCCTGGTTCGGATTGTCAGTTTTTATCACCTGGTTGGCTACCCATGAGAAAAGCTTGTTGCTTTCGTCGGATTCCTTTTTCATGACCTCTCCTTTCAAATTGTTGTACAACATGGTCATGGTTCCCATGGCATACGTATTATTCGCTTCTACAGCAAAGCTTATACCTTGCAGTTCTCCTGAAGAAAAAGTAACTCCGGCTGCTGATTGTAAAATAGGATTAAAAACAGATAAATTCCCTTTTCCCAGCCGTCCGGAATAACTAAAAGTATCAGCACGACTGTGCAGAGGGAAGGTGAACATAACATCGAGAGGAATTTGATTCTCCAGCATGGCCTTGAGTCCAACTGTCATCGGTCGCGACGCCATCATGCTGTCGGAAATGGAGGTAATCCACTGCATATCAACCGACAATTTGTTTAAGGTTACTACCATAGCCGGATGTCCATCGTTGTTACTTTCCTCATAAACAAGTGTACTATTTCGGATAAGAAGACTGTCTACGTCAATGTTAGCCTTCATTTTCTTCAGCAATTCGTTGGGCAACAGGGGGCGTTTAGATTCATCAAAAGGTAAAGACCTGTTTCGCAGGATTTTTAAATCAAGTCCATCGACCACCAGATGAGACACATACCAGTTACCATGCAAGAGCATTTCTTTGATATCGCCTAATTTCAGATTAATCCGTTGCACAGCCACATCATAAACATCGGCTCTGTATTGAAAAGCAGCAGCCATTTTGTATCTGTTTTGCTTTGGTTTAACCTGCAAATCATCAATTTGCACAGACCGGCTTTCTGCCTCAAAGGAGAATTTTTGAAAACTTAATTCGTACTTGTTACCCGCTAAATTGAATCGCTCATTCTCCACATCAAAACGCATATCCTTTAACACCAACCGGTAAGTATTTGAATCAGTGCTGTTTTTAATGAGATGCAAATCATCCAGTTCACTTCTAAATCCGGTATTGTGAAGAACCGTATCACCCTTTACGGGATTTACAACCAACAAACTAAGCTCATCAAATATAACAGAAGCGATATCAATCCCACCTATACCTCTAATGGCAATATTCTCAAGGTTAAAACCTCCTTTAAGGTGACCGGCATTAACGGGATGTTTTTGGGGATTACCACCTCCCGTGTAGATTGTGAAAACAGCATGAGAGAATTCAATCTCCCTAAGGTCAACAATTTTTGAACCCAGCGCACTAATTACATCGATGTGTTCTAACCTCAGTGTCGGGATATGCAGGGCGAACAGGTTTTTTGCCTCTCCGGTATGGCGTTTGTAGTCAGCCATTAAACTGCTGTCGGGGGTTATTTGAATACCCTTTAGGATAATCGATTGATTCAACAAATTAACCCTGATATGATCATACCTCAGATCATACCCGTTGGTCGACTTTTTCGCAAGCAAATCCCTTAACTCACGGTCGGCCAGTTTACTGACCACAAAATTCAACGAAAAAACCAGGACAATTAACAAAGTGAGGACAATCGCCAGAATCCATTTCAATTTTTTGTGTTTTCGCATGGCCGTTTTATATTTAGTCACGAAAATAGGTAAATCCGGCTTACAACAGCGCCAATGGAAACAATATGATCAAAAGGAATTCAAACTACAAACTTGCTTTCATCCATCGTCCGCTCACCATGTATGGCCACGAGATAAGAATCATCAGCAATCCATANNGTATGTATAAACCAGATAAATAGACAATATAAACAATTCGATAAACAGGGACGTTTTGGTCATGCCTGCACCGGAGATGCCGCTAAAAAACACAAAACCTATCGCCACAAAGATACCTCCAAGACTTACCACATACATTACCGGAACACCCAAAGCGATTAATCCAGGGTCGTTGGTATATATGTGCATGAAAGCAGACGGGAAGATAACGGTAAGCGAAACGGGAATGAGAATGAGCACAAAACACATAAGTACTGTTTTGTAAATCAACGACATAACCTCATGCTGCTTCTGCATGCCAATGAGATAACTAACCAAAGAATTCGTTGCTGTAGCAAAACCCCAAACCGGAACCATGATAATCATGTAAATGCTTCGGATGATATTTGAAACAGCCAA
>DJVY01000235.1 GCA_002440885.1 Bacteroidales bacterium UBA6244 | reverse complement strand
ATACAGGTGCTTGTTTTGCTGATCTACATTCTTTTTTCTCAATCGCTCATACTCAGCCTCCACTTGTTGCACAAAAGCCGGTTTTTCGATTTTATTCAACAGCTTATCAGCCACACCAATAACTTTGGAAGCATCGCGCACATGCACCACAGGTTGAGCATAATGAGGCGCTATTTTCACAGCTGTATGAATTGGCGAAGTGGTTGCTCCTCCTATCAACAAAGGAATATCCATTTGCAGTCTTTCCATTTCTTTGGCCACATACACCATTTCTTCGAGCGATGGGGTAATAAGTCCGCTCAAGCCCAACAGCACAGCTTTTTCACGTACAACCGTCTCCAGGATTATCTCCGATGGAACCATCACTCCCAAATCGATTACCTCGTAATTGTTGCAGGCCAGCACAACCCCTACGATGTTCTTGCCAATATCGTGGACATCACCCTTAACAGTAGCCAGCACGATTTTCCCGTTCGACACCTGTGCTCCTTTACTTTCCATTTCGATAAACGGAAGCAAAATGGCAACGGCCTTTTTCATTACCCGTGCACTTTTTACCACCTGAGGCAAAAACATCCTCCCCGAGCCGAACAAGTCGCCAACACGATCCATTCCTTTCATCAGCGGCTGTTCGATGATGTCCAGAGCCCGTGTGTATTTCTTCCGTGCCTCTTCCACATCTTCTTCCACGAATTCCAGAATACCCTTTACCAGCGCATGTTCCAGTCGCTCTTCCACAGGCAGATACCGCCATTCGCTTACCAACGTTTCTCTTCCCCTGGCGGTATCTTTCATTTGCTCGGCATACGACAACAGCCTTTCGGTAGCATCGCGCCTCCTGTTAAGCACAACATCTTCTACAAGGTTACGCAAATCAGGGGCAATCTCGTCATAAATCTGCAACATGCCCGGATTCACAATACCCATATCCATACCAGCCTTGATGGCATGAAAAAGAAATACCGAATGAATGGCCTCGCGCAACACATCATTCCCACGAAAAGAAAAAGACAAGTTGCTCACTCCACCGCTCACTTTTGCGTAAGGTAAATTGGCTTTTATCCATTTTATAGCCCTGATGTAATCAACGGCATAGTTGTTATGCTCTTTAATACCGGTGGCGATGGCCAGAATATTCGGATCAAAAATTATATCCTCAGGAGGAAAACCGGCTTTTTCAGTCAGCAGCTTGTAAGAACGCGCGCAGATTTCAATTTTACGGTCATAATCGGCTGCCTGTCCCAGTTCATCAAAGGCCATCACCACCACTGCTGCACCATATCTGCGAACCAACCTGGCCTGGTGAAGAAATTCATCTTCACCGTTTTTCAGACTAATTGAGTTAACAATGGCCTTGCCTTGCACGCATTTTAAGCCTGCCTCTATAACAGCCCAGTTCGATGAGTCGATCATGATAGGCAATCTCGAAACATCCGGGTCGGAAGCCAGCATATTTAAAAAGGCGGTCATTTCATGCACTCCGTCGAGCATGCCATCGTCCAGGTTTACATCCAGAACCTGAGCACCTCCTTCTACTTGCTGACGGGCGATGTTAAGGGCTTCCTCGTACTTTTTATCCCTGATCAGCCGTGCAAATTTTATCGAACCGCTTACATTCGTCCGTTCACCAATATTGATAAAATTCTTCTCTTTTTCAATACGTAAGGGCTCTAGCCCGCTGATCTCTGTAACGCGCTTGTTTTCGGGTAATTTCCGTACTTGATGCCGGGAAGCCAGCTGCGTAATTTCACGAATATGCTCCGGCGTGGTTCCGCAGCATCCGCCAACGATATTCACATAGCCATTTTCTAAAAATCCCCGGATGTGTTTCCCCATCTGTTGTGGGGTTTCGTCGTATTCACCAAATTGATTTGGCAAACCGGCATTGGGATAAACACTGACGTTGTAAGGTGCAATGCGCGAAAGTTCCTCCAGATGTGGCCTGATCTGCTCTGCCCCGAGAGAACAGTTTAAGCCCACACTCAACAATTCTATATGAGAAACGGAGTTAAAAAAGGCTTCCAACGTTTGGCCGGAAAGAGTCCTGCCACTGGCATCGGCAATAGTACCCGAAATCATGACCGGAATTCGTTCATCTCTTTCCCCGGCAAGGGTGTCGATGGCAAACATGGCCGCTTTGGCATTCAGGGTATCAAAAATGGTTTCTACAAGCAAGATGTCTGCACCACTTTCGATAAGCGCTTTGGCTTGCTCGTAATAGTTTTGGCGCAGTTGATCGAACGTGATGTTGCGGTAACCAGGATCGGAGACTTTTGGCGACATGGAAGCCATTTTGTTGGTAGGACCTATGGCTCCGGCCACAAATCGCGGGCGATCGGGAGTGCGAGCCGAAAAAGCATCGGCGGCGGCGCGTGCAATGGTTACCGCAGCTATATTTATTTCTGCCACAAACTCTTCCATGCCATAATCTGCCATGGAAATTCTGGTAGAATTAAAAGTATTCGTTTCGATGATATCAGCTCCTGCTTCCAGATAGGCCTCATGAATTTCGCGAATTATCTGTGGCTGAGTCAGGTTAAGTAAATCGTTGTTTCCTTTTTGCAGGTTGGTTACATCGGCAAAACGACTGCCACGGTAGTCCTTTTCGCCAAGGTTATATCGCTGAATCATAGTGCCCATAGCTCCGTCGAGCACAAGAACGCGCTTTTTTATTTCATCTGTAATTTTTGTATTCATCTCATACCTCCTTTTTAATAGCTCAGGTTATGTCCAAAACAGCCATTGTCGCTTAACGCGAAAAGGTTTCTGCTTTCCCATGCTGCTACCGACTTAACCACTACTATTTCCATTAGTTAAAAACAATTTATCATTTCCTGCTCACTATGAACAGGTTAGGTATTGGCACCTTTTCCTTGCAGCAGGTTGCCAGGGTTTCACAGAGCCTAATCTCTCCACCCTTCTTTATAAATCACTACATCCTGAAAGGACATGAATTATGGCGCAAATATAGAATAATTTTAAATAAGGAAGAATATTTGTGCACAAAGTAGAACACAAGAACTATAGGTGTAGCATTTCACTTCTCAATTACACCACTTACATCGTTCCGAAAGAGGCTTGTTTTTCGAGCAGACTTTCCCAGTTTTCCATCAAACTGATCAGTTCTTGCTCAAGCAGATCATGCTTTTTAAACAACTTTCCCGATTTAATCTCTTCGGGATAATCGACAGGATTGGCCAACATGGTATTTACTTTCTCCAATTCAGTTTCTGTAGCGTGAATTGCGTCTTCGACTTGTTTAATTTCCTTTTCAATTTTCCTTAGCTCCCGATCCAGCTCCTTGCGTTGCTCATATTTTAGTTTGTTGTCGGATTGCTGTTTTTGTACCCTGGCATTACTCTTCTCTTTGAACTCCAAAGAAGTAAGCGTTTCTATTTTCCGTTTGTCCAGATAACTGTTGATATCGCCCAAATGCTCTCTGACTTTTCCATGCTTAAACTCATAAAGTCGCGAAGTAAGACCTTGCAGGAAATCACGGTCGTGAGAAACGATGACAATTGTTCCTTCGAACTCCAGCATGGCCGCTTTAAGTACTTCTTTCGACCTGATATCGAGATGGTTTGTAGGCTCGTCGAGGAGCAGGAAATTGCTTGGTGACAACAACAACCGCACCAGAGACAGGCGCGATTTTTCGCCACCGGAAAGGACTTTTACCTTTTTATCAAGATCTTCACCCCTGAACAAAAACGATCCGAGCAACTCCTTTATTCGGGTTCGGATATCACCTACAGCAATCTGATCAATTGTCTCAAAAACCGTTAGCTCCTGATCCATCCTATCATTCTGATCCTGTGCAAAATAGCCTATGCTTACCTGGTGGCCTAATTTAATCTGACCTTCATGCTGAAGCCTTTCGGCGATTATTTTTGCCAGCGTAGATTTTCCCTCCCCATTTCGTCCGACAAAAGCTACTTTTTCACCTCGCAAAATCTGAAAATTTATGCCATTAAGCACCTGTTTCTCGCCATACGACTTACTAACCAATTCACCTTCAACAGTAATTTTCCCGCTGTGAGGAGGCGTCGGGAATTTAAAATGTATTGATTTTTTATCCAGATCAACCAATTCAACCACGTCCAATTTCTCGAGCATCTTAACACGCGACTGCACCTGTCTGGCTTTAGATGCCTGATAACGAAATCGTTCAATAAATTTTTCTATGTCTTTTATTTTCCGCTGTTGGTTATCGTAAGTAGCCTGCACCTGCTCTTCCCTGTCATCGCGTAAAGCAACGTACTGGCTGTAAGAAACCTGATAATCGTAAATGCTGCCCTTGTTGATTTCAAGCGTACGTGTGGTAACATGATCAAGTAAAAAACGATCGTGCGAAACTACCAGCACCGCACCCGGATAATTGATTAAAAAATCCTCAAGCCACATGATCGACTCAATGTCCAGGTGGTTGGTTGGCTCATCCAGCAAAAGCAACGAAGGCTTCTGAAGCAATAATTTAGCCAGCTCAACACGCATCTGCCAGCCCTGGCTGAAGGTATTCATTTTTCGGAATAAATCCTCCCGTGAGAATCCTAGCCCCTGCAAATAGCGTTCGGCATCGCCCCTGATGCGTTCAGGGGTATAGAGGTTGAGTATGGAAGTTACTTCTTCAAGACGCGATATCAACTGTACATAACGTTGTGGCTGATATTCATGACCTGCCAGCTCATCCTGAATAGTTTTGGCCTCACGCTCTAAAAGCTGCAAAAATTCAAAGGCCAGCATGGCTTCATCCACTACATTCAGTTCGCTGTTAATTTTTTTTTCTTGTGGCAGGTACCCTGTTGAATAGTAAGCTGGTTTTGAAACAGAGCCTTTGTCGGGCTCTAATAATCCATTGAGTATTTTTAGCAAAGTGGTTTTACCTGCACCATTTGTGCCGGCCAGTCCAACCCGATCGCGAGGATTAATATTAAAAGTAATGCCGCTGAACAAGGCAGCGCCACCAAACTCTTTGGTTATGTTATTTACAGTAATCATATTTGCGTGCAAAAGTATACTAATTCTTAACAGGTATGGGAAGCTATAGCTGTTTAGAATTAGTTATACTCGACAGGAACAAACATTAATATTTGTAATTCTGTTCCTTTTCGGTATAAAAAACAAAAGGGAGCAGCCGTGTGGCTGCTCCCTTTTTTATCGGTAGATTATTACCTGTTCGGGTGGTTATTCTGCAATAACAACTCTTTTGGTAACAATGCCGTTGGCAGTGGTAATCTGTACTACATATACTC
>DJVY01000175.1 GCA_002440885.1 Bacteroidales bacterium UBA6244 | reverse complement strand
TATCCTATTTCCATGTTTATCAACAGGATAACGATTTGGTGGTGCAAGTAGAGAATTCACATAGCCAGCCGTTTTCGTGCGACATCGTTAACATGAACGGACAAACTGTAGCCACGCAAAAGGGGAATCAGGGTAGCCCTATTCGGTTTACTTTACCAAACCACAAACCAGGACTTTATCTTGTTGTTGTTCGCCTGAATCGTCAATTTCACACCCGTAAAATTATCCTGAATTAACAGGAAAACTTATGGTGGCAGCAACGCAATTATTTCCGAAAGCGCTCCTTTATCGGAAAACCAAGGTAGTTATTACTTCCCTGGTTTTGGTGATACTGATGATTACCACCATGAAACTGGCGGGACAGGAGACCTGTGTTTTCAGTGGGCGCGTTGTTGATGGCATAACCAATGAATCGCTTGTTGGAGCGAGCATCTACCTAAAAAAAGACATTGGCATAGGCACAGTCAGCGATTTCAACGGATACTTTGACCTGCGGTTGTCACCGGGAAACCATACGTTTTTGATTTCTTTTACAGGCATGAAAACCGAGACCTTAGAACTGGAACTAAGCAACAACGAAACCCGTTTTGTCACCATCGAAATGCAACCCTTCAGCACCCAGTTTGACGAAGTCATCATCAGAGCCGGACGGTTTGACAAGCGCATCGAAGACCAGACAGTTTCAATAGAAGTAATGAAACCCAGGCTGATAGATGCACGAAACACCACATCGGTAGAGACCATTCTCGACATGGTGCCCGGTCTTACCATACTGGACGAAGAACCACAGATCAGGGGAGGAAGTGGATTTACATTCGGTGTGGGGAGTAAAGTGGGTGTGTTTGTAGATAACCTGCCGGCTGTGGCAGGTGATGCCGGCAAACCCGACTGGTCGCTGATTCCGGTTGAAAACATCAAACAAATTGAAGTCGTAAAGGGGGCCTCATCGGTGTTATCAGGATCATCTTCGCTCAGCGGCGCAATCTATATCCGCACCAATTATCCTGACATTCAACCCAAAACAAAAATCAAGCTCTACAGCGGCATGATGACAGCTCCCCGAATGCCTGCACAAGCTTGGTGGAGCGGGGTAAACTACACAGCAGGAGCGAGCTTTATGCATGCCAGACAAGCCGGGAATGGCCATACAGATATTGTCTTGGGCGGAATGTACTCTGCCGACAAAAGCTATCTGGGAGCTCCCAGACCCGGACCGTTGGTTATCGACACAGTGCCAATTTCTGATGACCAGATGGCGAACAGAAAAGCCAGAATCAATTTCAACCTTCGCCGAAGATCTGCTAAAATCACAGGTCTGGATTTTGGACTCAATGGCAACTTCATGCTTAAAAAAGCCAGTACTGTCTTTGCCTGGCTCGACGATACCACCAATTTCTACAGGGCTTATCCGGGTGCTGTGCTACTCAGCAACAACTTTACGTTTTATCTCGACCCCTTCGTCAATTTCTACTCCTCATTAGGGCTTAAACATGAGTTTACCAACAGAATCATGTACAGCGATAATCAGGCCAATAACAACCAAAGCACCCGTACTTTATTCGTTTACAACTCGTATCAGTTCAGCAAAAGCTTTAATAACTTGGGCCACCTGGACTTTATCGGTGGAATAACCAGTCAGTACACCCGTTCCTATGCCCACATGTACGAAGCCTCCGGATCGCCATTGAACCACCTGTGGAATCTTTCGGTTTATATGGAAATGGAAAAAAAATTCGGTGAGTCGATCAATATCTCTGCCGGCGTACGGGTGGAAAACTATCGACTGAACGACAGCATTTCGGAAACCAAACCCATTTTGCGCGTCGGAGCGTCACTCAAGCTAGGACAGGAAACTTACCTCAGGGCCTCGCTAGGACAAGGATACCGATTCCCAACCATCACCGAAAGGTATATTCGCACCTCCGTAGGCACATTTGGCGTTTTTGACAACCCAGACCTAAAACCTGAAACAAGCTGGAATTCAGAACTTGGCATCAAACAGGGTTTCAAGTTTAATAACTATTACGGGTATCTCGACGTCGCCCTATTCTATCAGGAATACTACAACACCATTGAATACCTGTTCGGGTTCTGGGATTCAACCTACACCTTTGCTTTAGCCGGCTTTAAATTTGTAAACACAGGAAAATCCAAAATCACCGGGATTGATGTAAGCCTCAATGGCCAGGCCAAAATGGGCGGCAGTTGGGAACTGAATACCATGCTGGGCTATACCTATGTCATGCCTGTGACACTACAACCCGATTACGTTTTTGCCAAAGATTATAATCCGGGTGGCAAAACAGATTTCTCCTACGAATCTACAAGTGTCGACCCCTCGAAACGCATACTCAAATACCGCTATCTCCATACCCTAAAAGCAGATATCGAACTGGTTTACAATAAATTTAGCGGAGGTTTTAGCCTGCGGTATTTCAGTAAGATAGAAAACCTCGAC
Source organism: Bacteroidales bacterium UBA6244 (assembly GCA_002440885.1). Classification (GTDB taxonomy): domain Bacteria; phylum Bacteroidota; class Bacteroidia; order Bacteroidales; family F082; genus UBA6244. Next base: position 18,976 of record DJVY01000175.1, on the reverse strand, counting down.
AAAGCCATTTTCGACTTTGAAGATGCCACCAAACAAACCGGAGGAACCATGCAACCGATTCTTTACCGTAATTATTTTGAACACCACAACAACGGAAATCTTGTTGTTGACGCAAGACTCAGTTACAAGTGGGCGCTACGCCACGAAATTGCCGTTATCGGCTCAAATATATTCAACCGGATGTACTCTCTACGACCTTTAAAAGCTGAGGCCATGAGGAATATCACTTTACAATACATTCTCAGCTTATAGCAAAGTGTAATCAGCCTTTGCTATGAAAAATATCACCTTAGTTTAAAAGTATCAGCAGTTAATAACTCAACATTAACTTTCTCATTTACAAATTACTACCAAAGCAGAAGCAACCTATACTCTCTGTTGTTGAAGTTTTCCCGACACACTTAACACTCCCGGTTATATACTTTTTTGCTATTTTTGTTCCCTATTTAAAATAAATCTAAATTAAAATGCCGCAATACCAGGTCAGAGGACGTATACCAGCAAAAAGACACACTGTATTCAGAAAACCGGATGGATCGCTCTATCACGAGGAGCTGGTATCATCAGAAGGATTTTCGGATATTTACTCAATCATTTACCACGAGTCGCCTCCAACTCAGGTGCTGAGTATTGAGACTCCCAAAGATGTTTCACCTGAAATTGCGATCGAAAAAAACTTACAACACCGTAGTTTTAAAGGGTTTGAGCTAAAAAAGAAAAAAAACTACCTGGATAGCCGTAAGGTAGTGCTTACCAACAACGATGTACAAATTATTCTTGCAGCTCCAACAGAATCAATGGAAGACTGGTTCTTTAAGAATGCGCAAGCAGATGAAATCATTTTTGTGCACATCGGATCGGGAGTATTGCATACCATCTATGGTGAGTTGCACTTTAAATCTGGCGATCATGTTATCATTCCCAGAGGAACGATATACCAAATCAGGTTTAACGACGAAAACAACAGGTTGTTCATCATCGAATCGATGCAACCGGTAAATTTTCCGAAAAGGTATATGAACAAATCTGGACAGTTACTTGAACATAGTCCCTTTCATGAACGTGACATCAGGACACCCGCAAAACTAAACACCTACGATCAGGTTGGGGACTTCAGGGTGGTAATTAAACAGCAACAAACCCTGTATCCCTATCACTACCATACACACCCGTTTGATGCAGTGGGTTGGGATGGATGCCTCTACCCTTTCGCTCTTTCGATACATGATTTTGAACCAATTACAGGACGTATTCACCAGCCGCCACCCGTGCACCAAACGTTTGAAACCGGGAGTTTCGTCACCTGTGCCTTCGTTCCCCGGCTTTACGACTACCATCCTGAATCTGTTCCGGCTCCCTACCACCACAGCAACATCGATTCAGACGAAGTGTTGTACTATGTGGACGGAGATTTTATGAGCAGAAACGATATCGAACATGGCCAGATCACGCTTCACCCTATGGGCATCCCGCATGGCCCGCACCCCGGAGCCATCGAACGCAGCATAGGAAAAGAAAAAACAGAAGAACTGGCCGTGATGGTTGACACCTTCAAACCCTTGAAACTGACCAAAGTTGCTTTGGAAATGGAAATTAAAGACTATTACCTGAGCTGGCTTCACAAATAAACCAAAAGACTAATCCTTAACAACAATAAAATGACAAATACCGCTGAATTTTTACAAATAACCGGAACAGACTATGTTGAATTTTATGTAGGAAATGCCAAGCAAGCCGCCCATTACTATCAGTCGGCTTTTGGATTTCAACCTGTTGCATATGCTGGATTGGAAACAGGGTTAAAAGACCGCGCCTCTTATGTAGTTCGTCAGGGAAAAATAACCTTTGTACTTACTGCAGGACTCGTTCCCGATTCGCCGGTGACAGAGCACCAGAAAAAACACGGTGATGGTGTGAAAATAATCGCTCTGAACGTGGACGATGCAAAAAAAGCTTTCGAAGAAACTACCTCGCGTGGCGCACGGCCTTTCCAACAACCAACTACTACCCAGGACGCCTTTGGACAAGTGACCACCTCCTCTATCTATACCTATGGTGAAACGTTGCACGTTTTCGTGGACAGAAAAAACTATACAGGTCCGTTTTTACCCGGATTTGTGAAATGGAATCCAACTTATCAGCCCAAAGATACCGGATTGCTATATGTTGATCATATAGTAGGAAACGTAGATTGGGACGAAATGGACAAAGTAGCAGCATTTTACAGGACTGTGATGGGTTTTGATCAGTTGATTTCTTTCGATGACAAGGACATTTCTACAGAATACACCGCCTTGAAAAGCAAGGTGATGGCCAATAAAAATCTACGTATAAAATTCCCCATAAATGAGCCGGCAAAAGGGCTGAAGAAATCGCAAATTGAGGAATTCCTCGACTTTTATATCGGCCCTGGCCCACAACACGTTGCGATGGCCACCGAAGACATACTAGCCACTGTTTCAGCGCACCGCAACCGTGGCGTCGATTTTCTTCATGTCCCCGATACCTACTATGAAACTGTGGGTGAGCGTGTTGGCGATATAGATGAAGACATGAACAATCTGCGTGAACATCGTGTGCTTATCGACCGCGATGAGGACGGATATCTGTTGCAGTTGTTTACTAAACCTGTGCAAGACCGTCCGACTTTCTTTTTCGAGATAATCCAACGAAAGGGAGCTAAATCCTTTGGAAAAGGAAACTTCAAAGCCTTGTTCGAAGCCATAGAACTGGAGCAAGGAAACCGAGGAACACTTTAAAAACCAATAACTAATGATAAAAGCAAATAATCCGGATCTCAAGTCATGGATAAAAGTAAGCAACGATAGTGATTTCCCTATCCAAAACCTACCCTTTGGCATCATACAAATAGGAGATATGAGCCCACATCCCGCTACCCGGGTGGGCGATACAGCTATTGATTTGAGCGTACTGGCTGATTTTGGCTACTTCGATCACCTGGACATCGACGATCTGGGAGTTTTTTATCAGCCCGTGCTAAACCCTATGATCGGACTTGGAAAACCTATGTGGTCGGCCATACGCCACACCCTTTCTGAACTGTTCACCGAAGGGAACAACGATTTGCGGGATAACCAGGATGCTGTTGATTTGGCGTTTTTCCATGTTAATCAGGTTCAGATGAAAATGCCCGTGTTGGTAGGCGATTACACCGATTTTTACTCCAGTATAGAACACGCGACCAATGTAGGCGTCATGTTTCGCGATCCGGCCAACGCCTTGTTCCCCAACTGGAAACACCTCCCGGTGGGCTATCACGGACGCAGCTCGTCCATCGTAGTGAGCGGCACAAATATTCACAGGCCAAAGGGTCAGACCATGCCGAAAGAGGCGACAGAACCGGTTTTTGGCCCATCACGCCTTGTCGATTTCGAGTTGGAAATGGCCTTTATCACCGGAAAAGATACAACGCTGGGAGAAAGCGTCCCCACTTCACAGGCCTTAGACCACATTTTTGGCATGGTTTTGTTCAACGACTTATCAGCACGTGACATTCAAAAATGGGAATACGTGCCACTCGGACCTTTTCTCGCCAAGAACTTCGGTTCTGTTATTTCGCCGTGGATTGTTACACTGGAGGCGCTGGAACCTTTCAGGGTATCCGGTCCTGAACAAAATCCAGCCGTTCTTCCCTACCTACAGACCTCAGGGGCAAACAATTACGACATCCATTTGGAAGTAGGGCTTACTCCTGAATCAGGCACAGAAACTTTACTTACCCGATCGAACACCAAATATCTTTACTGGAGCATGGCTCAGCAACTCGCTCACCAAACGATAAACGGATGTAACATCAGGATTGGCGACATGTACGGATCTGGAACAATCTCAGGACCAACACCCGACTCGTATGGTTCGATGCTTGAACTATCGTGGCAAGGCACGAAACCTATCGCCCTGGATGGCGGTGGCGAGCGTAAGTTTATTGCTGATAATGACACCATTACCATGCGCGGTTTCTGTAAAAACAGCCAGGTAAGAATTGGTTTCGGCGAATGCGTCACCAAGATACTACCTGCAACATGAAAACGATATGATTGAAATAGATCCGGCCACACTCGACAACCAGCAAATCACCCGAATACTACAGGGTGGGATAGCGCCAAGACCTATCGCGTTGGCCTCAACCATCGATGAACAGGGCAATCCAAACTTGTCGCCATTCAGTTTCTATAATGTGTTTGGAATCAACCCCACAACACTGATCTTTTCTCCAAGCCGCCGGGGACGCGACAACACCACCAAACACACCCTCGAAAACCTTAAAGTGCACGGCGAAGTGGTGATCAACGCGGTGACCTACAACATGGTTCAACAGGTTAGTTTGAGCAGCACCGAATATGAAAAAGGAGTAAACGAGTTTATTAAATCCGGACTTACTGCCGTTGAGAGCAAACGGGTAAAACCAGCCCGCGTGAAAGAATCACCCTTACAGTTTGAATGCAAGGTACGCGAAATTATTGAAACCAGTGGTCTGCCCGGATCAGCAAATCTGGTCATCTGCGAGATTGTTTATCTCCACATCGACCCTAATGTACTGGATAGATCAGGGCAAATTGATGTAGACAAGATAGACCTGGTAGGCCGGCTGGGAGGTGATTATTATGTACGCACATCGGGTAACGCCAAGTTTATTGTCCCTAAACCACTCGCCACCAAAGGCATAGGCGTCGACAGCCTCCCTGACCACGTTAGATTTAGCCGCTTTTTAACAGGCAACGATTTAGGGCAGTTGGGCAACCTGGAGCATCTTCCAACAGCAGAAGAGTTGATTAAAATGCAGGAACATCCCAATTTTGTGTCAACGAACATGACCACAGATCAAAAACATAAAGTTGCTCATGACTGGATAGCTGAAGGAAAAGTAAAAGAAGCACTAGCGCTTTTGTATTGTTAAAAGATTTTAGCTTTGCCCCACAAAAAACACAACACTTAGATGAAAAAACTTCCTATTGTCGCGATTACAATCCTTATCTGCGCTTTTCAACTGTCATTTATTCAAGAAATTAAGGCACAGACCTCTGGCCAGGTGAGTTTCACCTTTAAAACGGTTACACAAAACGGCACATATGCACCCAAGCATGTACTGGCAGCCTGGATTGAAGATGAAGGCGGTTTTGTAAAGACACGGCTGGTGCGCGCCAACCAGCGGAAACAGTATTTGTATACCTGGAAGGCTAGTTCCAACTCGAATGAAGTGGATGCCATAACGGGGTCAACACTTACCTCGCATCAAACCATGAACATAGAATGGGACTGTACCGATCTGGATGGCAATGTAGTTCCCGATGGCGAATACGTTTTATGGGTTGAGTTTACCGAAAAACATGGTCAGGGGCCACTAACCAGTATAACCTTTACCAAAGGAACGGAAGCCGTGCACTTAACTCCTCCAAACGAAGCCAACTACATTGATATGATTTTCGACTACACTCCTGATGGCGTTGGAGTGGAGGTTAACAACGGCCAACGAAGAGTAAAGATTTTTCCGAATCCCTCCAGTGGAATTTTCCAAGTGGAGAATTCGGACAACGAAGAACTCCATATCACGGTTTTTTCAATGAGCGGAATAGAAATTGAGAGAAAATTATTACCCCCCACAACATCCAACCAACTCGATCTAACCGGTTACAGCAAAGGTAATTATCTATTACGCATCACTGGGGAGAGGGAAACCAGCATGGTTAAGGTTTCAATAAAATGAGTGAAAACCTGACAAACCTAGCAGAAGTATATTTTTATAATAAACCATTTCACAGGAGATAATTTATCTTGTACCGAATGTTGCAATTATAAAAATATTGCTTTTAATTTGCAGTCGAATGAGAACAATGGATTTAAATAATTGGTGGTGGTGTTTATCTTATCTGAAGAGGAAGAGATAACCACGCATCCATATTTACAAAAATATTTAGGACCGCAGGTATTTCACCTGCGGTTTTTTTTTGCTCAAAAACTGAACTTATGAATCAACATGTAATTAAATGGCTTAAAAAAGTAATATTCCGATGGCAAAGATTATGTAACTAATCGACAAATGTGAAAGGCAATTAAACATAAATCTTTATAACGAAACTAAACTTTTTTTAACATGAACACAATAACTAAAAACATCACAGAAAAATCCATTTATGCATCGAATAACGGTATGTATGGCCCATACGGAGGCATGTTTGTCCCTCCAGTGCTCGAACAAAAGCTATTGCAACTGGCAGAAATTTTTGAAAGTCAGAAAGGCACTTCCGGATTCGAGCAGGAGTTGGCTTATTACCTGAAGTCGTTTGTTGGTCGACCGTCCCCGCTATTTTACGCACATAGACTCTCTAAGCACATCGGTTCAAAAATTTACCTAAAACGTGAAGACTTAAATCATACCGGCTCACATAAGATTAACAATACCATTGGGCAAATTCTTCTGGCCAAGCGAATGGGGGCAAGTGAAATTGTTGCAGAGACGGGCGCTGGACAACATGGTGTTGCCACAGCCACGGCAGCTGCGCTATTTGGCATGAAGTGCAAGGTTTTTATGGGATCACGAGATGCAGAACGGCAAAAAATGAATGTAAGCCGGATAAAAATGCTGGGGGCAGAAATGGTCATCGTGGAAGCCGGGCGCGGCACGTTAAAAAACGCGGTTGATGCTGCCTTAGGCTATTACATTGAACATCCGGATGTGTTCTATCTGCTAGGATCGCAGGTTGGCCCTCACCCCTATCCAACAATGGTTGGATATTTTCAAAGTGTAATAGGAAGAGAAGCCAGAAAACAACTGCTTGAAGCTGAAGGACGACTGCCCGACAACCTTATTGCCTGCATAGGCGGAGGTTCAAATGCCATTGGCCTCTTTACGGACTTCTTAGACGAAGAGAGCGTCCGTATTTTTGCCGCAGAAGGAGGAGGTGAAGGCCCTGTTTTTGGAAAAACCGCAGCCACATTGAGTATGGGTAAACCGGGAGTTTTTCAGGGAACCTACAGCTATGCGCTGAGTGATGAAGCCGGTGAAGTATACCCAACAGCGAGTATCGCCGCAGGACTGGATTATCCGGGTGTGAGTCCGCAACATGCCCTTTTAAAAGACACAGGACGTGCAAGTTATCATCTGATTACGGATAAAGAGGCCATAGAAGCCTATTATCTCCTTTCAAAGCTCGAAGGCATCATTCCAGCCATCGAATCATCGCATGCAATAGCCTTAGCGTGTAAAATCCTGAAAGGAAAACCCAACGAAATCAGCATCATTAACCTGTCGGGAAGAGGGGATAAAGACGTGGAACGTGATTTATCCTAGTCCTGTTTAAAGCTTGCAGGTCATTTCTGAAGATTTATAACCTGTCCCGACTATAAAAAAAACAACCCGACGGACTCTTCTTCCTGTCGGGTTGGTTTTTTATCAGGCCTGAACTTCCCTGATTAAATTAGCCGCGATACCTGAAACTCATCCTCCAAAAAATCGGATAAGACAATGAATCAAAGCTATTTTTCTTCTTTTATGGTAGTATCAACAAAACTGTTTACGGTTGCAGGGAATTTCATGCCATTTTGTTCCATTTCCATGGTCATGTCCATCTGCAGACTTGAGGTAATCACCATGCCTGTTTTACGGTCAATAGTCATTTCACCTTTCATCGTACCGTTAAGCTCTCCACCAGTCTCGGGGTTCAGTTCGTTTGCCGATATCACGCCTTCAAGACTTAAGACGGCTTGTTTTTTAGAGGCTTTCGTCAGGGTGTATTTTATTGTTACAGCCATTTTGCTTGATTCCACCGCGTTGAGTGTTTCTTCCCAGCTGTCGCCGACCTTTATTTTATGATCGGGGTAAGTGGCGTAGTTGTTTCCTGTATTCAAACTGCCCGACATTTCACCTGCTACTCCCAACGCGGAAGCATCCAGGTGTTGCAGTTGCCCGCGGTCGGTGATGGTTGACACGACTTTAGCCCCGATAAGCTGATTCATTTGTTCAGCAAACTCAGGTCCCATTGGTGAATTAAACGTAGTACTATCGTCAGAGTCGTACTTTATCGTCATGCCAAAAATCTGCTGATCCATGACAATGCGATTAAACACACTGTTTTGCGAAATCAGGTTTGCGTTAACCGAATCGATGGTGTTGCTCGTATAGAAGACCATCTCCTGATCGAGGGTGGCTTTTTGCCCCATGGCATCAAACTGAATAGTTTGTTCGATATTGGTAACCTGACTAAACTGTTGTCCGGGTTTAAGTTTGTACTTAAGCTCGATGCTTTTTTGTGCGAATGCAGTGTTTAAGCCCATGGCAAAAAGCCATACCAAACTCAGCAAGAATAATTTACATTTTGATGTGTTCATGATCATGTGATTAGTTTATAGATTAATATGGAGAATCATCGTCCTCCAGGTCGTTGTTCATTTTCGAAGGAAAGCTTTTTATCCCCGCACCAAGCTGGGTCGCTCCCGGTTTGCTTTCGCCATAAGCTGTTTGATAATCTTCAAATTTTGCATAGTCGGCAACGAACTTCAATTTCACATCGCCTACTGCCCCATTTCTATGTTTTGCAATAATAATTTCAGAAACTCCCTGTGTTGGGGAGCCATCCTCAAACTGGTCGATTTTGTAATATTCGGCACGGTAGATAAACAGCACGAGGTCGGCATCCTGCTCGATAGCTCCCGACTCACGCAAGTCGGAAAGAATTGGTCTTTTGGCCTGTCCCGGTCTGGTTTCTACGGCACGGCTGAGCTGCGACAGGGCCAAAACGGGCACATCCAGTTCTTTGGCGAGTGCTTTGAGCGATCGTGAAATCTGGCTGATTTCCTGTTCCCTGTTACCGCGGCTGTCACCTCCCGAGGTCATCAACTGCAGGTAATCGATAAACACCATCTGGATGTCGTGCTGTTGTTTCAAGCGGCGACATTTTGCCCTGAGCTCAAAAATTGACAACGCAGGCGTATCGTCGATAAACATTTTAGCCTCAACCAGATTAGATATTTTATCGGTGAGTTGCTGCCACTCGTAACTGGCTAGATCACCGCGTTTTAATTTGTCGGCACGCAACTCCGACTCGCTCGATATCAAGCGGGTAACGAGCTGAACAGAGGACATTTCAAGAGAGAAAAACGCTACCGGCCTATTGAATTCTACGGCCACGTTTCTGGCCATGTTCAGGGCAAAGGCCGTTTTACCCATCGAAGGACGAGCAGCCAGAATAATCAGATCCGACTTCTGCCATCCTGAAGTGATGCGGTCGAGGGCAGTGTATCCCGATGGCACACCACGCATTTGTCCATCAGCATCTCTGGCGTGTTCTATATCTAAAATAGCTTGCCTGATCAACGAGGGCATGTCCTGAAAGTTACGGCGCAGGTTGGTCTCTGACACCGAAAAAAGACTCTGCTCGGCTTTGTCGAGTAAATTAAACACATCGGTCGTGTCTTCAAAAGCATCTTTAATGGTTTCGGAAGATATGCGGATAAGCTCGCGTTGGATGTGTTTCTGCATCACGATGCGTGCGTGAAACTCCACGTTAGCACCTGAAGCAATTCGACTGGTGAGCATGGTAATGTAATAAGCTCCTCCTACGATTTCGAGCTCACCTTTACTCTTTAACTTATTGGTAACAGTGAGAATGTCGATGGGTTCCGACTCGGTAAACAGCTCTGAAATGGCAGCAAAAATCCGCTGATGGCTATCTTTATAAAAAACCTTAGGCGACAGAATATCGATTACCGCCGAAACGGCATCCTTTTCTATCATCATGGCTCCCAGCACAGCTTCTTCAAGGTCCACTGCCTGTGGTTGCACCTTGCCATGTTCATACGATTGCTGCAAACTCGCTCCACCCCCCGATAAAAGGGCTGGTTTTCTTACCTCTTTCCTTACTTCTTCCATAAAGCCAAAAGTACAAATAATGGTTTTGGCTGGTTAAATTGTTGATAAAAAAAGTAGCCCATATTTAACACCGTGAATTCCACTGCTTTGAAATTTTCCTGCCAAAATTGGAATTATTTGGCCAAATACAAAAGCCGCCACAATCCTGCGCTGCTTAATGTGATGCAATCACCACGTCAGTTTCAGGAATCAGCTCCAATCCCTGATATCGTCTAAAAAGTTGAGCGATGGTAAGCACATCTTTTTGGCAATAGGTCACTATCCTGTCCAGGTTTTTCTCATCCCAGTAAACCGACCCCACCATGCTGCCATCGATGTCATCTTTTGGTGTTGGAATATTAAATATGGCGGCGAGCAATTCAAGCGAGGTGTAGTGCTTATAGTCGCCAAACTTCCACAGTTCCATGGTATCAAGATGCTGTACTTCCCAGGGCTTTTTTCCGGCCAAATCGAGTATGGAAGGAAGCTCCACACCCTGTACCAGCATACGGCGGGCGATATACGGAAAATCGAACTCCTTTCCGTTATGCGCGCACAACAGGGCATCGCTGCGGTCGAAATGGCGGTTAAGCATTTCCGAGAACTCTTTAAGCAGAATCTTTTCGTCGTCGCCAAAAAACGATTTAATGCGAAACTCGCGTCCCGAGAAAAGTCCGCACGAAATGCACACTATTTTACCAAACTCGGCAAAAATGCCGGCGCTGGCGTACACTTCAGCTGAAGTCTTGTTGTCATCGGTCTGCATTCTGCGCGACTTCTTGTCCCACAAGGCTTTCATTTTGTCGGATAAACCGTCGTAAGCAGGCACACCGGGAACCGTTTCAATGTCGAGAAACAAAATTCTGTCGGAAGTTAAATGATTTAACATATTGAGGGTTTTTTTTGACCGATAAAATTACAAAAAAAAGTGTACATTGCCCTCATCAATGAAAATAAAACTGATAACATACTTACTACTTACTACAGCAGCCCTGTGGATGCTGTCGTGCACCAAGCCGGAACAAAATTTTACGGCTGAATGCCTGATAAACTCCCCTTCGGAAGGCAGTATAATTGCTCTACCCGACACCCTTTGGGTTAGATTTACCCTAAGTTCGGAGCAGCCAATCACTGCCCTCGAAGCCGGGATCATGAATACAGATTACATACCGCTCACGCCTACAATACAGATTACCCTCACCGACACCTCCAACTATTTCCATATCCCCTTTGTTGTTGGTTTACTCGAAAGCTCCGAAATGGAAAAAGCTTACATTACAATAAAGCTTGAGACAACCGGGCAGAATTTTAGCTGGTTTCGCATGATTCAACTCATCAATAAACCCTTGCTATATAACGGATTGATTCTCACTACCCGGGCAGAAAATGATATTTGGTTTCTAACTGCTACCGACACAATACTTGGCATAACAAACAAGCTACCCATTCCAGGTACAATTACAAAGGCGGCTATCCTGGCTGAACAAGACCTCACCTTGCTGGCCACCAAACCTCCCGAGAAACTTATGGCCATGAAAAATGTTGATTTTCAGGTATTGTGGACAACCGAAGCAGGAATGCCCTATCCTGACTTCACTTTTATTTGCCCACAAGATCCGATGGTGTATTATGGCGAAGGCAATGGAAAAGTGGTGTCTGCCTTTGCTTTCAGCGGACTTAAACACACTACTACCTTAGTTCCTTACAACATGTATGCTGAGAACATGGCTTTTAGCGAAACTTTATTTGTTGTCACCACAAAAAGCCGGACAGGTGAAACCGGAAAAATAATCACTTGTTACACAGAAACAGGAGCCATTAAACACATGTATCCTGATGATTTCCGTATGGTGGCAGGTTTTGCCAATCCGACGAAAGACCTGTTCACCCTTTTCGGCAACCTTCAGAACCAAGGAGTTATCTATTTTTTTGATGCGGAAGAGAATCAGGTAGCCACCACCTTCCCCACCCCGGCGGGAACCATCATAAACACTATAAAATCAGGAAACTCTAGCTTTCTCGTTCATATCGGAAACAGCATTTACACCTTTGATCCATCAACAAACTCATGGAACAAAGTGCTTGAAACTCCCCTTGGCATCAACGATATATGTTTAAGCACCGACTTTACAACCCTTTTTGTAGCCACCGGCAACGAACTTATTGAGTACACCTATCCGAACCTGTCAGAAGTCAGAAGGGCTGCCTATGACAAGCAAGTACTTAAGGTAATGGTACGATACCAAAGATAACAACAAAGACTGAGATGGTCTAGGTTAGTTGGACAACATTTTTCAAATTTATAATATTTCTTCTATTGCACGATTCAATAAGCAAAGTTATTCTAAAATTTTGAGGAGCTCTTACAGTAAGCTCAACGAGAAATTTTGGAAATAACTTTGCATGGGGACTTTTAGAAAAGAATCTATGCGACTGATCTATAAACATATTCAGGTGTTTTATCATCTAAGGATGAGTGTCCTCTTCTGTAGTTATAGTAACCGATAAATTCCTCACAAGCCTGCCAAACCTCGTGTCCGGTTTTGAGTTCAAGCAAGTAAAGCTTGTCGTACTTAATCGTACGCCAAAATCGTTCAATATACACATTGTCAATGGCTCTGCCTTTTCCGTCCATTGATATTTTCACCGTTTCAAGGCTTTTTACATAATCCACATATTCGTCCGATGTGAACTGGCTTCCCTGGTCTGAGTTGATAATTTCAGGTTTGCCATGTTGCAAAACGGTAGTTCGCAGTAAGGCTACAACCCATTCAGCTTCCATGGTGTTTGACAAACTCCAGCCCAGAATATATCGACTATAAACATCCATAATGGCCACAAGGTACATGAACCCCCTTCTCATAGGTATATAGCTGATGTCCAGCGACCACACCTGATTGGAGCGATCAATTTTCAGGTTCCGAAGCAGGTAGGGATATTTATATTTTGCCGGATCAATCACCGTGGTGCGCGGGCGGCAATAAACGGTTTTCATACGCATGATTTGCATCAAAGTTCTCACATGATATCGTCCAGCTTGATAGCCATTCTTTTTAAGTTCTTTGGACATCCGGCGGGTGCCTCGGGTTGGATCCTCCAAATACAGCCGGTCGAGTTCCTTCATTATTTCAAGATCCTTGTCTTTGGCCATAGAGGGTGTATAATACAGGGTACTGCGTGCCATGCCTAGCAACTCGCATTGCTTACAGATGCTCACAGCTTCTCTTTCCTTGTCTATCATCGACTTGCGAATATCTAATGCAATCATAGAAGCTTTTTTTTTAACCAATTATTATCAACTGTCAGTTGACCAATTTGCTGTACCAAGTCTTCTTTTTCCTTCTCAAGTTTTTTGATTTGATCAGCTTCCGGGGTTCTATCATCAAAAACTTTTCCGGCATTGGATAGAAACTCGCGTTTCCACATACTGATTTGGTTGGGGACTAACTGGTAATCTTGAGCCAGTTCGGACACAGTTTTAAGTTCTTTAATCGCTTCAAGTGCCACCTTGGCCTTGAATTCAGCAGTAAATGTTCTTCTCGATCTTTTCATATAACAGAAATTTTAAAAGTAATAATTTTTCTGTCCAGTTTTTTTAGACCACTTCAAGACTATCTTTAAAATTCTTATGTCTGTGTTTGGGAACCCGGAAAACGTTCGAGGGTTGGCTTTTGGCTTTTTAGCTGAATGAATAATGTTTAAAGAACGGGAATTTCACTTCGACATTCTTAAATCGGTGTTGGACATTCGGTGTTCAAAAGGTTGTATATCAAAAGAATAATGAATTTCGATTAACAGCCTGTCCGCCCACGGCGTGAAATGATGATTTAAGAAGGCGGATACCACTTCGAAATTCTTAAATCGGTGTTCGACATTCGGTGTTCAAAAAGTTGTATTTCAAAGGAATAATGAATATCGATTAACGAATGATGATTTAAGGAGGAGGATTCCACTTCCAAATTCACAAATCGCCGTGCCTTTGTGGTTGGTAATGGTTTCAAAACTGCCCTGGTAGTCTTTGTGGATGTAGTACATGGCCTCGTCGCCTTTTTCGTCAAGGGTGTAAATGGCAAACAAACCATCGCCGCCACTCAGGTAGTGCAGGTGGCGTAGGTGGCCGGCGGCATCGGTTTCTATTTTGTAAGTAGCATGCACAATGGTTTTTCCTGTTAGTCCGATTGTTGGCATAGGGCAAAGATAGGGAATGTTGTGATAGTCAAGCGTAGTTCAACTTGTCTGCCAAAGGCATGAAACTACGCTTAGATACTCGTCAGTTTTCATCATTTTACGCTTAGATTTGGGGATTACTATTGTCAAAGATAATCCTTGGGTTTCATTTTCGCTAACAATAATATCTCATTACAAATCGCTAAAAATGGCTCTATATTTCGTGCTTTGGTATTGTAGGCGGGACTCCAAATACTATAGGTAATTTTATCCATTGTTACTACTATTTCTAAATTAGCAACATACCCATCATTCCCTAACATTGGATTTGATGGATTCATTCCTTTAAATATTTCATATGACGATAAATCCATAACCATTTCCGAAATTTTATTAAAATTTTCTTTGTTAATTTTAATAATAGTATCAGCATCTCTTTTTAACCACGTTTCATAATCATCTTTTTTAAACACGGGGTTATTTTTTAATCTAATTACATACAAAGAAGTGTCTTCTTTGTAAAGACTGATGCGTAATCTATTATTTTTTTTAAATGGGTTATGAATTTCCAGATTTATTTGTAATCCATCATATTGTGCAAAACTTGTTTGAAAAAATAAAACAAGAATGAAAAATAAAATAATTTTTTTTATTGTTTCCATATTTTATCTTATTAGGGACAATGTCCAAGTTAAATTAAAAGGAGTAAAAATATGAGAAAAATTATATTGTGTATAATAACCTCTAGAAAAATCACTATTCATATATAAAAAATGTCCTTCCCTTGTTCCCAAATACATAGGTCCCTTAAATCTATATGGAGCTAAATTCAATCTTGTTCTTGTGAACTCATCAGAATAATCTGGAACTCCATAAGCATCAACAGATTCTTGTGCAGTTGAAAAATGGTCATACCCAAATTCTTGATGTGTATGGTATTCAAAAAGGGCATCAGTATAATCATCCAGTCCAGTAGAATGTGTTGAGTTCCTTGTTCCCAAATTACTAAAATTTACACCACCTTCAGAATTTGGAATATACTTACCTTCACGATTCCAAAACATAGAACGTTGAGTAAGTCTCATCATTCCTGCATATCGATTATACTTTAATCCTGTGCCCTTAATTCCAGAAACATGGTAACTAAATGCAAGTGAAGCATGATAGTAGCCCCATCCCATAGCACCACCTAATCCAGCACCGAGAATTATATCAGTTATTGATCCTCCGTTGAACGCTGTACCAACGCCTCCTGCAGTTGCTCCTCCTGCAATAGCTCCCCAGCCACCTCCAATTGCTCCACCCACAGAACTACCAACTAAACCGGTTAATGTACCCTTCCAAATACCATCAATATGTGCAGAACCTATATCGCTTATATTTCCTCCATTTGCAAGGGCTGTCATTGAGCTAAAGCTGGCAGTACCAGCAGCTCCTGCGGTAGATCCGGCAAGTATTGTCCCACCTGCTCCTGCAACAGAGCTTGAAATAGCAGTACCTATGCCAGCAGTTCCGGCACCTATAACAACACCTCCCAAAGTAGTCCCGACAAGAGCCCATCCTTTTAGTCCTGCTGACTTACCTATCATATAACCACTAACACCGCCAATAATTCCACCAATGATAAATTGTATAAACTCCCCACTCGGATCAGTATATTTCAACGGGTTATTCAGCACATAGCTATACCGGTTAAAGTTTTGGGTGTAATCAGGGGCTTGTACGTAGTTGTCGGGGGAGAGGAAACGCCCCAGCATGGGGTCGTACATGCGGCCGTTCATGTTGATGAGCCCAAACTGATCTAAACGTTGATGCCCGGTGTAGCCCCGGTCGAAAAGGTAGATTTCCGGTACGTTGGTAAATGTCCAGTTGGTGGGGTTGCGGCGGCGGCCCCAAGGGTCGAAACTGAGTTTTTCAACCGCCGTGCCTTTGTGGTTGGTAATGGTTTCAAAACTGCCCTGGTAGTCGGTGTGGATGTAGTACATGGTTGCTTTACCAGCCTGATCGATTACGTAAATGGCAAACAGGCCATCGCCTCCGCTGATGTAATGCAGTTGGCGCAGGTTGCGGTTGGCATCTTCTGTCGTTTCAAAGGTGCCATTAATAAAGGGATTTCCTGTTTGTGCAATTGCGTTCATTAGGCAAATCTATCATTTTACATAAAGAGCCTTTTTATTTGAATGGGCGAATATCCTTTTATTTGGACTGCGAGATAAAAACGTCCAATTAAACCTATTATCATTCAAATAGAAAAAATCTGAAACTAAAATTTTATATTTATGCACAATAGAACTCCTCGCTTCAAGTGTAAAATCAACAAAAGATGGCCCTAAATCAACAAACCCCAGAGTGCCTCCAAAAACTTCATCGTTGTGTCCTATTCGAATCATATTATAAAAACCAAAAGTTATAGCAGTATCTGTTGTGTTCACTATTTCAAAAGTTACTAAGACACTATCATTTATATTTAGGGTATCCTTTTCTAAAAATGAATAAACCATAACTGAGGTTGTATCGGTGTATAATTGAGCCTTTAATAAATCTGAATATAAAAGCAGAATGCTGACCAAAACAATTACTGTTCCTGTATTATTCTTAAACTTTACCATTTTCTTGGAATTTTGTATATAATATGCCATGGTCTTGGTTGAAAACCATAGTTCTCCGAATAATTTCCATTAAATTTTCCTATCCAATCACCATAATATGTGATTCGTTGCAACATCAACTTAGTTTGACCATGACTAGGGAACAGTCCTTGATTTCGATATTGGTACATATTTGCTTTGTATTCGCCATTTGCCTGAGCATCTGCGCGTTGCAAATCATCACTCCAATCAACGTCATCATAATTGCCAGCTAAGACATCTCTCCTATGAAACATTTCTTCGCTAGCCACATAGTACAAATAATCAAACCCACTTTTAAAAGCAGCTTGATTATATGTAATGTTTCCATATTCGTCAGTATGACCAGGCCAAGGCTGATCCTCAATATACCTTCCCTCAAACCCAAAATAATCCAAAGCACCCTGATGATTTCCCGCTTCAACAAACCTACTTAAAACTGCATCATTACTTCTAAATCCTTGCCCTCTAACCAAGTTAGTTGTATGCTCCGGATATACCATAACAGACACACTCGGGTTGAACGTCCATCCATTTTGGTCAACCTGCATAGCAGAGATGTTTGCACTCCAGCTATTATGGGATATGTTGTAATTAAAACCAGCCGTAACAAAATTTGTGCTTATTGGAAAACCTGAAAACTGAGTAAGTCCTACAGTATAGCCAACGCTTGCCCCACTGTTCGTAGAATATGAAGCATAAATTGTATTATATACTGCTGAAGCACTAGCAAAAACATAAGCGTCATTTGATTTAAAGTTATATCCCCCACCGGCTTGCACACTTAAGCCTCCAGGAAACCCTACGCCAACAGAAACTCCCAAACTAAAACCTCCCTGTTTGCTCCATCCTATATTCGGCAAAACAAAAAACCACTCCCCACTCGGATCAGTATATTTCAACGGGTTATTCAGCACATAGCTATACCGGTTAAAGTTTTGGGTGTAATCAGGGGCTTGCACGTAGTTGTCGGGGGAGAGGAAACGGCCCAACATGGGGTCGTACATACGACCATTCATGTTGATGAGCCCAAACTGATCTAAATGCTGATGCCCGGTGTAGCCCCGGTCGAACAGGAAAGTTTCCGGCACGTTGGTAAATGTCCAGTTGGTTGGGTTGCGGCGGCGGCCCCAGGGATCGTAACTGAGTTTTTCAACCGGCGTGCCTTTGTGGTTGGTAATGGTTTCAAAACTGCCCTGGTAGTCTTTGTGGATGTAGTACATGGCCTCATCGCCTTTTTCGTCGAGGGTGTAAATGGCAAACAAACCATCGCCGCCGCTCAGGTAGTGCAGGTGGCGTTGGTGGCCGGCGGCATCGGTTTCTATTTCGTAAGTGGCATCTACGAAGGTTTTAGTCTGCTGCAAGGTGCCGGCACGATAATATTTGGTCTGCTTGCGGGTTTGCCCCGGACCATAGGTGATTTCGAGCGTGTTGGCCAACTCGGGATGTGCCGGGTCGCCTTGCCATAGGGTGGAGGTTTTATCGAACCCGGTGTAGGTAAGCACCTGTTTGTTGGTTTTGGCCATGGCCAGGTAGTCGGCAGCAGGCGTTGTTATCCGGCTCACTGCATGAGGACCGGCATCGGTAGTGCCATACTCGTAGGTTCCCACTCCTGTTTTGGTATTTATGTTGCCGTTGGCAGCGTAATCAACGCTGTACAGCGTGCCACTTCCCACCCGCCACGTGAGCAGCCTGTTGTTAAGGCCATCTTCGTCGTAGGTAAAGTCTTCTGTAAGCGTGTGGTTGCCAAAGGGAGGATACAGCGTTGATTTGCGCTGGGTGAGGTTGCCCGACGTGTGATTGAATTCGTAAGCTAAATCCTGAACTCCGCCTTCGGTGAAGATGGTTTCTGGAAAGCCATAATCATTGTATCTTTTGGTAGTAAGCAGCCCGTTGCCCAGTTGAAACTGGGTTACCTGCCCCCGCGCATTGACATCGGTGAGCTCCCATAGCCTATTTTCGGTGTTGTTTTCTACCACAGCGCTAAGATAACCTTTTTTGTAACGGTGTTGTATGGCATACCCGGTAGGCCAGATAATATTGTTGGTTTTTCCGTACACGTTGTAATCGTAGGTAAACGTATACCGCTCTCCTTTGATGTACTGATTTTTTTCGGTTACCCTGCCCTTGTTGTCATAACTATAAATGGTTTGTATGCCATTGCTTCCGCTAACGGACTGCAACTGGCCGAAACCGTTAATGCCTGCGGGGCAATAAACATAGTCGGTGATGTCGTCAAGGCTGCCTTGCAGGGTTTTGTTGGTTATGCGTCCCAGCCCGTCGTAGGTCATAGTATACGTGTGCCCGTTGGCGTTGG
>DJVY01000164.1 GCA_002440885.1 Bacteroidales bacterium UBA6244 | reverse complement strand
TTTTTTTACAAAATTCTGTATGAATTGTGATGATTGGGCAGGAAGCCTGAAATCCAACGCCTGAGCTGCGTTAAACAGTTCAATAGCCAGAATCCGTTCCAGGTTTTCGACTACTTTATAGGCTTTGGTAGCCGCGTTGGCTCCCATGCTCACATGGTCTTCCTGTCCTTGCGATGATTCGATGGAGTCGACCGACGACGGTGTGCACAGCATTTTATTTTGGTTTACAATACTCGCGGCCGTGTATTGTGGTATCATAAACCCTGAATTCAACCCCGGGTTGGCAACCAGGAAGGGAGGGAGCCCCCGTTTACCACTTAAAAGCTGGTAGGTTCTTCGCTCACTGATGTTTCCCCATTCAGCGGCAGCTATGGCCATGTTGTCGAGTGCCAGCGCCAGAGGTTGTCCGTGGAAATTGCCTCCCGACACAATGACATCTAACTCAGGAAAAATGGTTGGGTTGTCGGTAACGGCATTAATTTCAGACGAAAATACCGACGATACATAATTGATGCTGTCTTTTGAAGCGCCATGTACTTGTGGAATACAACGAAACGAATAGGGATCCTGCACATGTTCTTTCGGACGTGAAATAATTTCACTTCCCTCCAACAAATAGCGCATTCTTTCTGCTGTCTGAATTTGTCCCTGATGGTGTCGTATGACTTGCAGTTCGTGCATAAAAGGTTCGATGCGGCCATCAAAAGCATCCAGCGAAATTGCACTGATGATATCAGCTAATTCCGACAACCTGAATAGTTTAAGCAACGAAAACACCCCAAAGGCGCTCATGAACTGTGTGCCGTTGAGCAAGGCCAGTCCCTCTTTCGACTTGAGTTGAATGGGTTTCCACCCACGTTTGGCAAGGGCTTCTGCCGCCGTGGTTTTTACTCCCTGATCATATACTTCACCCAATCCAATGAGTGGCAGCGACATGTGGGCCAGAGGGGATAAATCACCGGACGCTCCCAACGACCCCAGTTGAAAAACCACCGGGATAACCTCATGGTTGTAAAAATCAACCAATCGCTGAACAGTGGCGAGTTGCACTCCCGAATGTCCGTAGCTAAGCGACTGAATTTTAAGCAGTATCATGAGTTTTACAATCTCAGAGGGCACTTCATCACCCAGACCACAGGCATGTGATTTCACCAGATTTTCCTGTAATTTACCCAGGTCTTCGCGCGAAATCCTTTGGTTATAAAGTGCCCCGAATCCCGTGTTTATCCCGTAAACAGGCTCATCCTGTCCGGCGGTTTTTTCATCCAGGTAAGTGCGGCAACTTTGAATTCGTTGACGTGCTTCCTCCGATAGCTCAATGGGATTACCGTTTTTTTGTAACTCGAAAATAGTTTTAAAGGTCAACTTGCCGTGGTTGATATAATGCGCATGACTAGCCATAAGATGTTTATATTCCGGATTTGATAATTTTTATTAATTGCTCAACGGTTACATTTTCCTGTAGTCCTGTTTTCATGTGTTTCAGGTTGTAACTGTTTGATTTTATTTCTTCTTCACCTACCAGCAACACGAGCGGAATTTTTTTCTGATCGGCGTATTTCATTTGTTTTTTAAGTTTGTCGGCATCGGGATAGAGCTCGGCATTAATTCCGGCGCGTTGAATTTTTTGCAACAAAACCAGGCTGTGACTGGCTTCAGCTTCTCCAAAATTAACGATTAGTAATTGGGTAGTGTGGTGAGCTGTTTCAGGAAACAACTCCAGTTCTTCCATCACATCGTAAATGCGGTCGGCACCAAACGATACGCCCACCCCCGAAACGTTAGGCAATCCAAAAATACTGGTCAGGTCATCGTAACGCCCTCCTCCGCAAATGCTGCCCATCTGCACGTCTTTGGCTTTCACTTCGATTATCGCTCCGGTGTAATAGTTCAGGCCGCGTGCCAGCGACTGATCCAACTCCACATCGGCTTTAATTTTCAGTGTTTTCAGGTGCTTTAGCACGGTATTTAATTCTACAATGCCATCAGAACCGTCTTTTGTGTGGCCGATTAACTCGCGCAGACAATTGAGTTTGCTGTCGTTGGAGCCACCTAAGTTTATAATTGGTTCAAGTTGTTTCAGCTCATCGACTGAAAAGCCTTTTAAGGTAAGTTCTTCGTATACTTTGTCGAGACCGATTTTGTCGAGTTTGTCAATGGCGGTGGTCAGGTCAGTAAGCAGTTCGGGCTTGTCGATGGTTTGGGCGATGCCACTCAGGATTTTCCGGTTGTTCAGCTTTATTACTATGTTGATATCCAGTTCGGTGAATACATCATCGATCATGCGGACAAGTTCCACTTCGTTGAGCAGCGAGGTGCTCCCGATTACATCCACATCACATTGATAAAATTCACGGTACCTGCCTTTTTGCGGACGATCGGCACGCCATACAGGCTGAATTTGGTATCTTTTGAACGGAAACTGCAAATCATTTTGGTGTTGCACAACGAATCGGGCGAAAGGAACGGTGAGGTCGTAGCGCAGTCCTTTTTCAGAGATTAAAGGGGTAAGTTTGTTCAAAGAATCCTCATGAAGCAAATCGGGGCTGGTTTTTGAAAGATAGTTTCCTGAGTTAAGCACTTTAAACAACAGTTTGTCGCCTTCCTCCCCGTATTTCCCCATTAATGTCGACAGGTTTTCCATCGAAGGGGTTTCAATTGGCAGGTAGCCGTAGCGTTGAAAAACCTCCTTGATGGTGTCAAAAAGGTAATTTCTTTTCATCATTTGATCGGGGTTGAAATCCCTTGTTCCTTTCGGAATGCCCACTTTTTGTGCCATGAATTTTTTTCTTAGAAATAAGCGTGGCAAAATTAAGCAATTCCGTACAATCCAAGGCTATGATTGCCTCCCTGTTATTTTGTGTGGGGAATAATAATCAGGTCTTCGAGGGCGCGTTTCGGGACAACATGCACGCCATCAGGAGTTTCGTAATAGGCTGTTTCTCCTTTCTCAGATACGGGTTCAATTTGTATGGCCTGATCGGGATAACCCAGAGCTATGACCAGAATAATACCATAAAAATCCGGAAGTTGGAAATGTTTTTTTAGTTCATAGCGGTTCACCGTACGAATGATACAGCCTCCCAAACCCATTTCTGTTGCGCCAAGCAACATGGTCTGGCTTACAATGCCGGCATCGATGTCGGCCTGTTCATTCAGGTTTTTATCGACCGCCACCACGATATAGGCCGGAGGTTGCTCCGATAGCGAAGGTCCAGCCCAGTCTTTTAAAAACCAGGCCCATTTCAGCTGTTGGAAAACAAACCGACAATCTTTTTCGGCTGTCACCAGAACATATTTTAATGGCTGACGGTTTTTCGAGGAGGGAGTAAGTCGTGCCAACGCAACCAGGTCGGTTAGTTGTTCCAGCTTCACTTTTTTCTCAAAATGGAATTTGCGGTAGCTTCTGTTTCTGGTAACCAGATCGATGAGGTGCATTGTAGTAAAGGTTAGTTACGAGTTAAGTATTTCTTCCAGATACCGGGTAGCTTCTTCCCAGTTATAGTTTTTCCTGACGAACAGGTGGCCATTTTCGGCAATGTCATCGTATAAAGTGCTGTTTTCGAGCAGCCTGATGATATGTCCGGCCAGCTCATCCGCCGATTCGCCAACCAGGATTTCTTTTTCGCTTTCAGCACACAAGGCGTTGTTAGCCAGTGGAGTAGTGATAGTTGGGAGTCTCATCGACATGGCTTCGAGCAGCTTGTTTTGCAGTCCTGTGCCCAACCTCATCGGGGCAATAAACAGGCGTGATTCGGCGTAGGCCGCGCGGATGTCATCCATCCAGCCGGTGACTTTTACCTTGTCGGAAGCCAGGGCTGTAACGCGGCTGTCGGGGCTGGCTCCCGCGAGCAACAAGGTGGTTTCTGGTTTCGATTTCCACACCAGAGGCATGATTTGGTTTGCCAGAAACGCCGCCGCATCAATATTGGGCGGATAGGCCATGTTTCCGGTGAAGACCACATCGAATTTTTTTGTGGTAGCCCGGGGTTTAAAGAAATCATGATCTACTCCGTTTAAAACGATGTGGATTTTGTTTTTTTCAGGATGCGGGATCAATTCTCTGTCCGGTTTAGAAATGATGGTGTGGTGATCAAATTCATCAAATACCTGCGATTCGTAAGCCGACAACCTTCTGTATTCGAGGGCTATAAACGGCCTGAAGAAAATGGAAGAAGTCCGGATACGCCGTTTCATGCCATAGGAAAACACATCCTGATAATCGATGGTTTTTTTTATAGGGATATGTTTTACATATTGCGCTGTTCGTATCAGCTGACAATAAATGTGCTCCGGCTGATAGACCTTGATCAGGCGTTTAATTTCGCGTGAAACCCGTTTGTTGAAAAAATAACCGGCCTGAAGTGGCAGAGGTGAGAAGAAGGCTCGTACCAGGTTTATAACGCGACCGCAAAAAGGTAAATCAAGGAAGTTGATCGAACGACAATAAGGCTGTAAGGCTTGAAAAGCGGCTTGTTTATCTATTTTTGGGACGGTGTTGAGGGCGCACAAAATGATTTCGTTGTTTTTCGACAAGGCTTTAATTTGATGAAAAGCCCTGAGTTTATCCCCTTTTTCAAGTGGATAAGGAATCCGCGAAAGCAAAACAAATATGCGCATAAGGACAGTTTCTTTAATTGATGACAGATGCCCGTGAGCAATCAGTGGCAAAAATCATAAAATATGTTGATAGAAGTTCAACAACTGCTGAATAATTTTTGAAGTATTGTGTTCTTCCAAAATAAGCTTTCTGGCGGCAAGCCCCATTTTTTCCACAGTATCAGGGTGTTGGAAGAGGGTCTTTATGGCATCAGCAAAAGCCTCAGCGGTATCGGCAATCAGCATATTTTCTCCCACGGTATAGTTTATTCCTTCTGCGCCGATGGAGGTGGAAACCACGGCTTTTCCCAGGGCCATGCTTTCAATAATTTTTATACGAATACCACTTCCGGAGAAAAGTGGAGCAATCAAAATCGTTTTTGATTGAATAAATTGATAGGCATCTTCCACTTCCCCAACCACGATGAGGTTGTTTTTGTTCAGGTGGGTGAGCCAGTCCGGCATATGTCGTCCGGCCAAATAGAGTTTCAACTCCGGCAGCTCAACCTGTACCCGCGGCCATACCTCATCGATAAACCACTTGATTCCTTCCTGGTTGGGCATCCAGTTCATTGCGCCGATATGAAAAAGTGCCTGTTCAGCAGGTTGTCTTGTCTGACCCGGCAAGGCGTCAGGGTTAATGCCCGTTGGGATAGCCAAAACCGGTTTGCGGGCGTTTTTCAGAAAAAACCCGGCATCAACAGGCGAAATGGGGACGATGCCATCGTAAGCATCCAACACCTGTTTTTCGTAAACTTCGAGCGTGGACGCCAGATGGTGCAGGTAGGCTTTTTTAAGTGGATTCCCGGTAACGGCGGCTACCCTTTTCCATATCAGGTGTTCGATGTTGTGTGCCCTCAAAACAATTTTTGCCTCGCTGAATTTCCTGATTGTATCAAGGTAGGGCGACATGAACAGGGTTTCAATCTGAACGATGTCGAAACATTCCTGCGTTAGTACCAACTGTAGTTTTTTATCGAACGCTTTGGAGATGAACCGCTCTACGTGGTAGGATTTTTTGGAGAACAGGTTAAGGAAAGCCGCCAGGGGCTTGATGGATAAATCAATATAACCCAGTTCGATATGGGTCTTTTTTTTGTATTCGGCAGGGATGTCAACCGGGTCAACGCTGTACTTATTCGTGTTGATGGCCAGCACTTTTACATGGTGACCGGCATCGGCCAGACCCTCGATGAGGTTGTTCATGGCAATAGGGCCGCCTTCGTGTGCCGGCCAGGGCGACTTATTGCAAATAAACAGGATGCTCAGCGGTTTTGTTTCGTTGGAGGTGTCGTGGCTTGGCATAATCCTATTTCTTCTTAAACTGAAACTTGTTGAAAAACTTCTGCCAGCTTTCTGTGTCCAGCAACTGCGCATCGGTAGTGGCTTTATAGGTTAAAAACAAGCCCAACGGCAAAATAACCAAAGTCGACAGCCAGATGCCGAACTCCACGTTCCATTCCCCTGTTTTGGCTGCTTTTTCGCCGGTGATGGAGATGATGTGATACAGTACGAAAAACAAAACCGACACCACCACAGGTAGTCCTAGTCCTCCTTTGCGGATAATTGCCCCCAACGGCGCACCGATAAAGAAGAAAATCAGACAGGCAATACTCAGCTTAAACTTCTGATGCCATACCACCTCATGTTTTACAATAACGAGTTCGCGCGACTCCAGTTCGCGGTTGTAGTTTATCAGGTTTTCTTTTGCCGTTCGTGCAGCTTTCATCGCATCTTCCAGAATACCCTCCTGCTCAAGGGCAGTAAATCCGGCCAGTAACGTCGAGTCAGCAAAGTCGGCAACGGTGTCGGCTGGCTGCAAAGCCAGGGTGGTGGAATCTTTCACCGTAGTGTCTTGTTTTGTGATTGAGGGATAGCGTTTTAAAAAGTTATCCTTATACCTGTCCAGCGCCTGGTTGCGTTTGTCGCTAAGCGAATCGATGGCGCTGTTCAGCTGTTCGATGTTCAGCATCGAAAAATGTGACTTAAACAAATCTTCTTTGGTCCGGCTCAGCTGAAATTCGGTGAGGTCGAAAGTCAACACCTGTTTTGAAAAGGTAGTTGTTTCAAAAGGCCGTGACTTGCGGTAATTGGCCACATTGGTCACATCGGCGTAGCGCGTCCCGTTGAACAAGGTAAAAATCATTCGTTTTTTGTCAGGCGACATCTCCATAAAGCCTTTTTCGGCTGTGGTAACGGTGGTGTTCCCCATGCGTCCGGTGTGGTCGTAAATGGTTACATCGTAGATGGTTTTGTTGTCTTTGTCTTTTCGGCCTGCTCGTATCACGTAGTTTTCGATGCCGTGATAGTATATGCCTTCCTGGAGATTGAAAGCCAGCTTTTGCTGCCTGACATCGTAAAGCAACGAGCCAAATTTTAAGTTAGCGACAGGCAACACGTAGTTGGAAAAAAGAAAGGCACTTATGCTCAGCACTACGGACAAAATGACCAAAGGTTTCATGGCTTTACGCAACGAAATGCCCGCTGATTTCATGGCTACGAGCTCATAATGTTCGCCCATGTTGCCAAACATCATCAACGACGACAGCAGAATGGCCAGCGGCAGGGCGAGAGGAACAAAAGTAGACGAAGCATAAAACATCAGTTTGGCGATGATGTACCATTCGAGTCCCTTCCCCACCAAATCGTCGATGTATTTCCATAAAAACTGCAGCAGCAAAATAAACAACGCCACGAAAAAGGTAAACACAAAAGGCCCCAGGTATTGTTTGAGCATGTACAGATGTAGCTTCTTCATGTGCGCGTTCAGATTTTATCAGTGCAAATATAGCTTGATTATACCATATCCCGCATAGGCGAGGTTTATAAGTCCTATTTGAATGACAGAACGAAAAAACCTGAGCGGTATTGTTGTTTCCGGAATCCGATGTTTAACAACGTGATAATAAGTTGGTTTTAAAGCGAGGTTAAAGGGTGTTGAAATGGGTGGGGGGGTTGGGTTATGGGCATGAATTGGGAAATAAGAAAAGCCGCTCTTGGGGGAGCGGCTTTTCAATAATCCGGTGTTTGATTACGCTACAAGCGTGACACTACCTCCATACACCGTATCGGATACATTGTATCCCGGTTTTATGTCGGACGGATTTTTACTCGACTTGAAAAAGGCCATCACTTCAAAAGTCCTTCCAACCCAGTAATCCGGAAGCGCGAGTACACCCGTAGCTTCGTTTCGCCGGAAGAAAGCATTGAAAACCATGCCTCTTTCATTTGTCGGGTCAAATACCCCAACGATTAGCGAATCCTGATCCGTAGAACTAAAATTTTCACCTGTGCCAAGCCAGCTCAGGTTAATTAATGCACCCGGAGCTGCGGCCGCAACAAAATTTTGCGGAAACAACAATTCACCTTTCGATAGTTTTACTTGGCTGAAATCAATCAGCAAGTCAGGATACGCACCTGTGAACGCCTGACGAAAATTCTCGCTCAGGGCTGCGTTAACCGGAGACATGCCCACGGATTGCGCACTAAAGCCGATGTTCACAGCTTCGCGTTGTGTAGAAAGGAAACGACCAAGCATAGCAAATCGCTTGCGGGTTTCCATCTGAGCATCGGTTTGCGGGTTGGCCACCGAAGCCGGCCTGATTCGCAAAACCTGGGTTCCTTTCCATGTGGAACCAATTACATTTCCAACACGGCCATTAAAGGCGCCGTAAATTCCTTGTTGGGATTTTCCCATGATAAAAGAAATTTAATTATTAATTTATGAACGTTTATCTGTACCTAAGTCGCAGATGAACATGATATTGCAACAACCGTTCATTACTTTGGCACAGATGAAAATTTGCACCCCGTTGCACCCCGTTGCCGCTTGCTGTCACCTGACATGACAAATTGCGACCTGACACGAAGGTGCAAAAAGGTGCAAAACGCGGCAACCTCTGTCATGCTGACAACGCAGGTAATACCGATCGGACCGGAAAATTATTTTGCCTAAGCATGATGGCCTTTTTGCAACTTCTGACACGTTATGTAACGATACGACACGCACCATAAGACTTTTTAGTTTTCTCCTCACTTAAACGCCACAAATGTCCGAACCCAATTCAGAGCTTCTGGCAGCCAAAAGCCACCCGAAAGGGGCAATCTGATGAAACAAGTCCGACACAGGTCGAACCAGGTCGGACTTGTGTCGGACTTGTGTCGGACTTGTCTCGGACTTGGTCAATTTATCTTCTTTGTTTTTTTACTTCTGCTTTGGCCTCAAAACCACCAGCTTGCTTGTCATCTGATTTTTATAGGAAATATTGCAATATGGATTGAATTTCAGTGAGTTAAAACGCTTTCCCCCTCGGTGCATTTTTGTCCTTTTATTTTGGTC
>DJVY01000234.1 GCA_002440885.1 Bacteroidales bacterium UBA6244 | reverse complement strand
GGATTTCAATCCAGGTGCTGGAGTTTATTATTCCATTGATTTCCCTTCTTTTTCACACCAGATTCTAACGATCCTGCCTCCCTCTCACGATGGTGATTGGGATAAACGTAAAAGGGAGATAGCCGAAAATGTCCATTCCGGATTCACGAAAACAAATCAGGTGGCTGGCCTGGCGGCAATACCGGTTCGGCGACAGAAGGATAATCATGGTAGGGTGAATTTATGGCCTGACTTACCGGATAGGCTTCCATCAGTGCTGTGTCATAGCTGCCAAGCAATGGCCACAGGGTTTCAATACTGGCTTGCGACAACCACCTTTGTTCCTGGTCTGGGGTAAGAATAACAGGCATCCTCTGGTGAATGGCCGACATAAATTCGTTTGGCCCGGTGGTGATGATGGAAAAGGTGTTCAGTGTCTCTCCTGTTTCATTTTTCCACGATTCCCACAGACCTGCCATGGCAAAAATGTGCTCTCCTTTCAGGAAGATGCGGTAGGGTGTTTTTTGTTTGTCTTTTTTCCACTCGTAAAATCCATTGGCCGGAATCAAGCAACGGCGATGTGCAAAAGCGGTTTTGTAGGCAGGTTTTTCACTCAGGGTTTCTGCACGGGCGTTTATCAGCTTGTTCCCAATTTTGGGATCTTTAGCCCAAAAAGGTATCAGCCCCCAACGAAAAAAACTTAGCTTGTCGGGCTCGGTATTGGTAATTACAGGCAGCCACTGTCCCGGCGCGCAGTTAAACGCGGGTTTATACCGATCGTCGAACACCTCCACGTTGAAGCGTTCGCTGATATGTTTTCCTTTTACCGATAACTGAAACCGTCCGCACATTGTTTTCAAGGTAGTTTATCCCAGAAGTTTTTTTATCAGCTCGAGCTGAATGGAAGCCACTTTTCGGTTGGCTACATTGCCGTTGATACCCACAAGCATATAGGCCACGGGCGAGAGTTTGTAATCGCAAAACACATGTCCTTCGCGGGTACGGTAAATTTTTCTAAAATGCTGATCCAGAGGTAGGCTAAGTGTAGTTAGCACCTGTTGCGCTTTTTTAATCGACCGCATAAACTCGATTTCATCAACGAGTTCGAGTTCGGGCAACAAATCGGAGGCGTAGTGCGTGAGTTGCGCGTCGGCCAGGGCATTTAAAAAACCAAGCAACGCCCTGTTTGTTTGAAAATCGTGTAATCTAACGAGGGTGTTCATGATACATGTCTTTGAGTTGGGTAAACAATTTTTCTTCTTCCGCAGTAAGGCGGGTGGGTATTTTTATTTGGATACCGAGATATAAGTCGCCTTTTTGGTCGGATTTCCCGTAAATGGGCATTCCTTTTCCTTTCAGGCGGAGTTTTTGTCCGCCTTGTGTTCCTTTTGGGATTTGCATCGATATTGAGCCGGTGAGCAGTGGGATTTGGATTTTTCCTCCCAGCACTGCTGTGTATACATCCAGCGGTAGCACCATGAGCAGGTCATCGTTCAGTCGCTCAAAAACAGGATGTTTGGCCACGTGAAGGGTGATATACAAATCTCCGTTAGGGCCACCATTAACACCGGGTTCTCCTTTGCCTTTCAGTTTTATTTTTTGTCCATCGTATGATCCTGGTTTGGTGGTTATACGCAGTTTTTGGTCGTGGAGCTGCAAAACGCGGGCACATCCGTTATAAGCTTCTTCGAGCGAAAGTTCCATTTCGGCTGAATAGTCACGTCCCTTCCTTTTTCGCGCGCCTCCGCCCGAAGTTCCGGCAAAACCAGCGCCTCCGCCGCCAAAAATATGGTTAAAAAAGTCAGAAAAAGCTTCCGGATCGCCTTGGTAGGTCTGGTGATAACCCCGTTGTCCTCCGGATTGATTATAAAACTGCGAATAATCAAACCCCGGATCATTTTCAGCCTGTGACCCCTGTTTCCAGTTGGCTCCCAGCTGGTCATATTTCGCTCTGTTCTCGTCGTTGCTGAGCACTTGATAAGCTTCTGAAACCTCTTTAAACTTCTCTTCGCGTACAGGGTCGCCCTTGGTTTTGTCGGGATGGTATTCCTTGGCCAGCCGTCGGTAAGCTTTTTTTATTTCTTCTTTTCCGGCTGACTTTTCAACACCCAGTATATGATAATAGTCCTTGTATTCCATTTCGTTAAAATCAACGGATAAAATTAGCTAAAAAAATCAGACCAACGAATGAATTCCGGCGATTAATAAATGTTAAAGATTTTTAAGGGAAGCCATCATTAACTCAAGTTTCGCCTGTAATTTTTTGAGTCAATAAAATATGATTTAATTTTGACCTTCGTGTGGCATGGCTAATAAGTTCTTACACCGAGTTGCACGAAGAAGTCACAGATTTAGGAGGTTACACAGAGTTGTTCGGAGAAGACACTGAGGCACACGGAGTGGGGAAAAGAAAACGAGAAAAAATAGGTTTAACTCCGAAACTTGAATCATTAAATATCAACTCATGTAGTACATGCTTCATTGAAGACTAAACCATACCTTTGCAGCCTATGGAATCGTATGATGTGATCGTTATTGGTGCTGGTCCGGCCGGACTTCTGGCTGCCGGCAGGGCAGCCGAGAAAGGGTGTCGTGTGTTGGTATTAGAAAAAATGCGTCAGGAAGGGCGCAAGCTTCTGATCACCGGCAAGGGACGATGCAACATCACCAATGCCGCACCTATCGGCGAGTTTATCACCCATGTTTTCCCCGACGGTCGGTTTTTACGCAATGCTTTTTCTCGTTTTTTTTCGAAAGACATCATTGCCTTGCTCGAACGGTATGGCGTAGAGGTAGCACTCGAGCGGGGAGGTCGTTATTTTCCGGCCAGCGATCAGGCCTCTGATATCCTGAAAGCCTTGCTGGCCTGGGTTCACGAAAACAGGGTGGAAATTCGTACAGGTCATCAGGCCGAAAAACTGCTGATAGAATCGGACAGTGTGGTGGGTGTTCAGGCCAATGGAATACCCTACTACGCACCGCAGGTAATCCTGGCCACGGGAGGAAAATCATATCCGGCCACAGGATCAAACGGTGAGGGTTACGAGTTGGCACGCAAAGCGGGTCACTCCATCGAAACTCCCTTTCCGGCGCTTGTGCCTTTGGAAACCGAAGGCAGCGTTGCCCAAAAACTCCAGGGATTAAACCTCCGAAATGTGGTGGCCGCAATTTGGGTAAACGACAAAAAAATAGCAGAAGAGATGGGTGAAATGATCTTCACCCATTTCGGGCTTTCCGGGCCAATTATACTGACCCTCAGCCGCATTGCTGCTCAGGAACTTAAAAAGCAAAACAAAGTCGAAATCTCCATCGATCTGAAGCCTGCCCTCGACGACTCAAAACTCGATGCCCGCCTGATTCGCGATTTGAATGAACACGGCAAGAAAAAGCTCGCCAATATTTTCCGATTCTGGCTTCCGGCGAGTATGATACCCGTGTTTTTGGAAATACTGAAAACCGACCCTGAGAAAGATTGTCACCAGGTGAGTGCCCAGGAGCGAAAACAGATCCGAAACCTGATGAAAAACCTCCGCTTTAAGGTGTCGCATAACCGGTCGTTTAAAGAAGCCATTATCACGGCAGGAGGAGTAAAAACAAACGAAATTTCTCCAAAAACGATGGAGTCGAGATTGGTAAAAGGTTTGTTTTTTGCAGGTGAAATGATTGATCTGGATGCTGAAACCGGAGGATACAACTTACAAATCGCCTATTCAACCGGATGGCTTGCCGGTAATTCTTGCGAAAAAACCGGTTCGGTTTAAATTTTATTCCGTTAGGTTATAATTTACTTCCTGATCGTTTTATACAACTAGTATACAGGTGGTTATCACCTCATTCGAAAAGGAAAAACCTGCGAATGAGGGTATGGAATGAAAAATAAATTTGCCTTTTTTCCCAAAAAGGTTATATTGTCCCCTTTATAAATCAAAAAAGAATAGAATTGATGATTGAAACAAAAATGTTTAATCCGGTTAACAAACCAAATTTCAACGAAAAAAATCAAATTGTAGATTTCTTATTTACGAACCTGGAAAACTATGGTGATCCGAAATCGCATATCCAAAAATGTGCCGAATACGCCTTAAAAGAAACCTCCTCATTTGGCGGATTTATTTTGGTGTCATATGATGAAAAAAAGGCTATCTCCGGCGTGGTTATTGTAAACCAAACCGGCATGAAAGACTATATCCCTGAAAATATCCTGGTGTACATAGCCACGCGAGGCGATTTGCGCGGTCAGGGCATTGGAAAAAAACTTATGAACGACACCATCCAGATGTGCAACGGAAACATCGCTTTGCATGTGGAACCGGATAATCCGGCACGCTTGCTCTACGAAAAAGTTGGTTTCACAAGCAAATACCTTGAAATGCGACTAATTAAATAAGCCATGGCCATAGTTACTTTAGATGCGAAAAAACTGAAATCTAATTTCGTTTTTCTGCAAAATCTGTTCAGCAAGCACCAAATCCAGTGGTCGATAGTTACCAAAATGCTGTGTGGCAACAAGGAATATCTTTCAGAGGTGTTGCAATTGGGTATAAAACAGGTGTGTGATTCCAGGGTGTCTAACCTCAAGGCCATCAAAGCCATCGACCCGACTATTGAGACCATTTACATCAAACCACCGGCCAAGCGATCGGTGAGCAGCATTGTGAAATATGCCGACATCAGCATGAACACCGAAATCAGAACCATACAGCTGCTTTCGGAAGCCGCCCAAAAACAGCACAAAACCCACAAAATCATCATCATGATCGAGCTGGGAGAGCTGCGCGAGGGTGTGATGGGCGATGATTTCATGAAGTTTTATGAAGACGTCTTTCGGTTGAAAAACATCGAGGTGGTTGGCATTGGGGCAAACCTCTCGTGCCTGTACGGCGTGCTTCCCAACCACGACAAATTAATCCAGCTTAGCTTGTACGAGCAACTTATCGAAGCCCGTTTCAACCGACAGATTCCTTATGTGTCGGGGGGATCATCGGTGACCATTCCGCTCATTTTTCAGCACCTTCTTCCCAAAGGCATCAACCATTTCAGGGTAGGGGAAACACTTTTTCTGGGAACAGATGTGTACAACGAAAAACCATTGAAAAAAATGCATACGGATGTTTTTCGCCTGTATTCCGAAATCATTGAACTTATCGAAAAGCCGATGATGCCTATGGGCGAGACCGCCACTAACGTTGATGGAGAATCCTTTGAATTTGTAGAAGACCTTGTCGGGAAGAAAACCTTTCGCGCCATCGTGGATATCGGGTTGCTCGACGTGGAGCAAAGACACATTTTTCCGGTTGATGAAAACATCAGTTTTGTTGGAGCCAGTTCCGACATGTTGGTGATCGACCTTGGTGAGAATTTTAAAAACTACCAGGTTGGCGATTTACTCGAGTTTAAAATGGATTACATGGGCACTTTGCGGATCATCAACTCAAAATACATCGAAAAGCGTGTAAAGCATTAGTTGCTAATTAAATAGTAAATCTTAGGTCGGGAGATTATTTCTGAGTTTAGGCAATTTTCATCCCAAACACTTCTGCGAAAGCAAGTTTAAGCTTTTCCTGCACTTCGGATATCTCAACCGGATGCCCGAGTTCTTTTTCCAGACTGGTTACTCCTTTTCCCTGAATGCCGCAGGGTACGATATAATTAAAATAGTCGAGGTTGGTATTCACGTTAAAGGCAAAACCATGCATGCTCACCCAGTGGCTTGTACGCACACCAATGGCGCAAATTTTTCGGGCTTTGGCCGGATGATCGGTGTCGAGCCAAACGCCGGTAGCTCCTTCGGCACGCGTTCCGTGAATGCCATAATGAGCCAATGTACGTATGATGACCTCCTCAAGCTGGTCGATATACGATCGTATGGAAACCCCAAAGTTGTCGAGGTCGAGGATGGGATAGCCAACAATTTGTCCGGGACCGTGATAGGTGATATCACCTCCTCTGTTGATGCGGTAAAAAGTTGCCCCGCGTGCTTTTAGAAAGTCCTCGTTTATCAGCAAATTGGCTGTATCACCACTTTTGCCCAAGGTATACACATGCGGATGGGAGCAAAAAACCAGGTAGTTGGAGGTAGGCTGAGGCGTTTCGGCTTTCCTGTTCAGCTCTTTTTGTTCTACTATTTGGTTGAATAGCTTTTCTTGCTCATCCCAGGCAATTTTGTAATCAATCAGACCTAAGTCAAGGTATTGAACCAGTGTGTTTTTCTGAAGGGTGCTTTTCATGGCCAGAGGTTATAAATTATTTGCCTACATGTCGCTCGGCCCGATAGGAGGAGCGCACCAACGGGCTACTTTCCACATAACGGAAGCCCATGTCAAGTCCGGCCTTGCGGTAGGTTTCAAACTGCTCAGGTGATACATATTCCTGCACCATCAGGTGTTTTTTTGTTGGTTGCAGGTATTGCCCGATGGTAACAACCTCAACGCCCACGTTACGCATATCTTGCAGGGTTTCCAGAACTTCATCTGGTTTCTCGCCCAGTCCGACCATAATACCCGACTTGGCCACAGATTTCGATTTGGCAATAATACTCAGCGTGAATAAGCTTATATCGTATTTGGCGCGGCTTCTGGCCCAGGGAGTGATGCGGCGTACTGTTTCGAGGTTGTGTGAAATCACTTCCGGTCCGGCAGCGATAACCTGTTGGATGAGGTCTTCGCGACCATCGAAATCGGGTATAAGTGTTTCCAGGGTGGTCTCAGGAGTAAGTTTTTTAATCTCTTCCACGGTCTTAGCCCAGATGCCGGCACCTAAATCATCCAGATCATCGCGGTCCACAGAAGTTAACACACAGTGCTTTAGCTTCATCAGCCTCACCGACTCAGCCACACGGGCAGGCTCATCCCAATCGGCGGGTTTGGGTCGCCCGGTTTTTACATTGCAGAAACCACACGAGCGGGTGCAAATGTCGCCCAAAATCATCAGCGTGGCCGTCCCTCTACCCCAGCACTCATGCATGTTAGGGCAATGACCACTGGTGCATATGGTGTGTAGTTTATGATGTTCAACTATCTGACGAACGTTTAAATATTCTTTTCCTGAAGGTACTTTTATCTTTAACCAATCGGGTTTGCGTAAAATCGTTTCTTTCTGTTCAGCTTCCATGCTTACCTAAATTTAAGCGGCAAAATTAGTAAATACCGCAAAGCCACGGCCATTATCAACATTTTCAATCGATGCAACAGTATCCTTTATTTTTTTGTCTTAAAAGTGTAAACAGTACAGTGTCTGTTATTTATAATGAATATTAATTATATTTCAGCTACTTTTGAACCGATTTTTAATAAACCAAATACCGAGATGAAACCAAAATCTACACCTATTTCAACAATCATTTTGATTGTTGCAGTGATGGCAAGCACGATTGCCATTGCACAAAACCGTACGATTCAGCTAACCGACTCCTGGGGACAGCAAGGCATCACCCTGCAAAAGCAAAGCAACTCAGGACTGCAACTAAACTTTAGCGTCGAAGATTACGTGACCACTCCCATCACCCTCGACCGCGAAGAGTTAACGGCCATCACCATGACGGGAGTAATTTTACAAAACAGTGAAGGAGCACCCAACCTGCCTGCTTTCAGTAAATACATCGCTGTGCCAAAAGGCGCTGCTGTAAAGGTCAACATCATCAACAAAAGAACCGAAAACGTAGGTGGTTTAAAAATTGCCCCTGCCCCGCGTATTCCGAAAGATGACGATTTAAGTCCTTTGCACTACGCTAAAAATCAAGATATTTACACCAAAAACGCGTTTTATCCCGAACAGCCTATCGTAGTATCCTCACCACGGCAGATTCGCGGGTTGGACGTCGTGCTTATCAGCGTAAGCCCATTCCAATATAATCCGGTTACCGGGGAGCTTATCCTGCACCGGGATCTGGAGATAGAAGTTGTTTTTGAAGGAGGAAACGGACAGTTTGGCGACGACCGTTTGCGTAGCCGCTGGTGGGATCCCATCATGCGCGATGCCGTAATTAACCAGGCCTCCGTTCCGACTTTCGAGCCCAGAGTAAGAGCCGACAGAGAAGTAGGCAGCGAATATGTGATTATCGTTCCAAACGATCCGGCCTTTCTGGCCTGGGCCGATACCATCCGCATCTTCAGACAGCGTCAGGGTATAACTACCGCCATTTACACCACCGATGCCATCGGAGGAAATACCACAGGAGCTATCGAAACCTTTATTAATGATGCCTATTACAATTGGGACATGCCTCCTGCGGCTGTATTGCTTATCGGCGACTATGGCTCATCGGGAAACACGATAACCAGCCCCATTTGGGATAATTATTGTATTTCTGACAACTTTTATGCAGATGTTGACGGTGATGACCTTCCAGACGTGGTGCTTGCCCGTATGACGGCACAAAACGAAGATCAGCTGGAAGTTATGGTCACGAAATTCTTACACTACGAACGTAATCCTCCCACAAATCCGGGCTTTTATTCTAACCCAATCACTGCCATGGGATGGCAGACAGAACGTTGGTTCCAGATATGTTCTGAGGTCATAGCTGGCTTT
Organism: Bacteroidales bacterium UBA6244; assembly: GCA_002440885.1. Lineage (GTDB taxonomy): Bacteria > Bacteroidota > Bacteroidia > Bacteroidales > F082 > UBA6244. The sequence goes on along the minus strand of DJVY01000234.1, from coordinate 3,135 downwards.
TTTGAAAACGAACTTGGCAAAACGCCTGTCCGCGAAAACGCAATCTATTCAGGTTCAACTTCCGGAGGCTGGTCAACGGCCACCAATACCTCAACCGTGTTGTCGTATTTCGGCCCTGACGGTCTAGGTTATATCCCCGCTACTCCCACCTACCTCACCGACTGGGGAGGCAATGCTACCCGTGTAAACAATGACATCAATTCAGGGGCTTTTATGCTTCAACACCGCGATCACGGAATGGAAACCGGCTGGGGAGAACCATCCTATACCAACTCTGACATCAACGGCTTAACAAATACAGACCTTACATTTATTTTTTCAATCAACTGTTTAACCGGAAAATTTAACTGGAGTAACGAGTGTTTTGCCGAAAAATTCCACCGTTATACCTACAACGGAAACAACAGCGGCGCTCTCGGTATTACGGCAGCCACCGAAGTATCATATTCCTTTGTGAACGACACCTACGTATGGGGATTATTTGATAACATGTGGCCTGATTTTATGCCCGACTACGGAACGACACCTGACTCAAGAGGACTTCTTCCTGCTTTTGGAAACGCCGCCGGAAAACATTTCCTCGAACAGTCGTCGTGGCCTTACAACACCAACAACAAAGAAGTAACCTACTATCTTTTCCACCACCACGGTGATGCATTTTCAACCATGTATTCAGAAGTGCCACAGAACCTGAATGTTGTGCATAACAACGTGCAGCTGGGTGGCATCGACTTTTTTACCATTGAAGTGGATGCAGGCGCTTTGGTTTGTCTTACCGTAAACAACGAAATTATTGGCTTAGCTGAGGGAACAGGTCAGCAAATGGATATCCCTATTGTTCCACAACTACCGGGAACAATTATTGATCTGGTTATTACCAAACAAAACTACTACCGTTACGAAACCCCCATAGGGGTGATTCCTCCTGATGGCGCTTACTGTCTGTATGCCAACCATACCGCTGTCGACACGCTGGGTAACGGCAACAACAAAGTGGAGTTTGGTGAAGAAATTTTCATCGACCTGGAAATGAAAAATCTGGGCAACGAGAACGGAGTAAACATAGCTGTAGAACTGGCCTCCGATCAGTACGTAACCTTTATCGACTCGACAGAAATTTACGACACCATCTATGCCAACGGAACAGCTTTAGTGGCCGGAGGATACAAGGTGTTAATCAGCGATGGGATACCTGATCAGCATAAATTACAGTTCGATATTGCTGCCACCGACGAGGCCGACAGCACCTGGACGAGTAAATTCAACATCACTGTGAACGCACCCAACATCAATCCGGTAAATATGACCATTGATGATTCAGAAGGAGGCAACAACAACGGACGCCTCGATCCGGGTGAAACCGCCAATATGGTAGTTAAAATGGCCAACAACGGGCACTGCGTGATACACGATGTGGTTTGTACCATGATACCCTATAACTCGTTTGTAACCGTGAACACGCCACCGCAAACCATTCCAACACTGGGTTTATTTGGCTCTACCAACGTTATTTACAATGTAACTGTTGCCGATGACGCTCCCAATGCCGTGATTGCAGAAATGCATTATAATGCGTCAGCAGCAGGATATAGCATCAACAGAACGTATTATCCCAAGATCGGAATCTTTGTGGAAGATTTTGAAACAGGTACTTTCACCCATTTTAACTGGCAGCAAGCCGGAAACCTTCCCTGGACGGTAAACAACCAGTATCCATACGAAGGCAATTTTCAAGCTAAATCAGGTGCTATTGGTGACAACCAAACCACAGAGTTTTCGATTACCTACACCGTTATGGAGCAGGATTCGGTTAAGTTCTGGAGAAAAATTTCGAGTGAGCCCGACTTTGACAAGCTCATCTTTAAAATCGACAACAACATAAAGGGAACCTGGTCAGGATCGAAAAGCTGGGCGCAGGAGGCTTTTGCCGTTAGCTCTGGCACACACACCTTCACCTGGATTTACTCAAAGGATTTCTCGGGAACATCGGGAAGCGACTGTGCATGGGTTGATTATATTGAATTGCCCACCATGATGGTAAGCACTGTGTTTGCCGGACCTGACGACGAGAGCTGTGCCAACGCCGAATACCAATGCGAAGGATCGGCCACCAACTTCAGCAGTCTGCTCTGGACAACTTCGGGCGATGGCACGTTTAACATTGATAACGTGTTCAATCCTTTGTATACTCCAGGTGAAAATGACAAAGTTACCGGAGTTGTTGACCTTACCCTCAACATGGTTGATGTGAGTAGTAACTCCTTTACCGACATGATGACCCTTACCCTCAGCAATGGGCCAGCAAGTCCGGAAATGCCGGTGGGCCCCGACTACGTGGATGTTTATCAGATAACACAAACACAATACAACACCACCTCTGTTCTGGGAGCTTCTGGCTATATCTGGACACTTGCGCCGGAAGAAGCCGGAACCATCACCAATTTGGGTTTGGTAGCCATCATCGACTGGAATCCTGATTTTATGGGCGATGTATTGCTTACGGTAAGTGCGGTTGATATGTGCGGATCAGGGGAACCTTCAGAAGCTCTGGCCATTTTTGTTGACAACACCGTAGGTCTCAACAGCCAAAATGGTAAAGATTTTATTTTGCAGGTTTCGCCAAACCCAAACAACGGAGCATTTGCTGTAAATGTGAAAACCAATAACGAAAACGAAGAATTAAACCTGAAGTTGATCAACTATCTGGGGGTTGAACTCATTTCAAAAACCCACTTGCCAGCAACCGGATTTAATCTCTATTTCGACAACAATGAACTCTCCGCCGGTTTGTACATCCTTAAAATTGAACAAGGAAACCAAACCTATTCGCGCAAGGTTCTGATTACTAAATAAAGACTTTTGAAAAAGCAAAAAGCCGACCGGATTTAGATTTGGTCGGCTTTTTTATTTATCGTTTTCTTCCTAACAGAGCAAGTGTTTGGAAAACTCAAGAGGGGATGAGTTGTAAATCAGGTTCAGAAGTAAAATAATCATGTGTTTAAATAGTTACTCAAGTTTCGCAGTTAAACTTAATTAGTGAAAATCAGACAATTAAATTGGTATCAAACATAAATGACATTGATATGCTGTTAATTACAGATTCCATTCCTGTTCAGTAATTTTCTTTGGGAACCT
>DJVY01000073.1 GCA_002440885.1 Bacteroidales bacterium UBA6244 | reverse complement strand
ATTCCATCGATTCGGGTATATTGGGCCCCACTGAGGTACGCATTATTATTTCATTGATTTTAATATCCGAAGTACTATTGAATGATTCGATTATTTATTTATCGTCAATTGCTTGTGTAATATTGCTTATTACAAATATCCTTGATACCCGCAAACTGCTTAAAGCGGCTGATATGCGGGATGAAGAGGAAAAACAACTGAGGGAAAATAAACGGGAGATCACTTTAACAGAACAACGAATATGAGATTTATCATGAAATAGAGAGGGAGTCCTGAATTACATTTCCCGGCGAAACAAGGTCAGAAACTGCAAATGCCAATACTATTTGCCGATATAGTAAGAAAAGGGATATCTGCAAAACAAATAACGGACAAATTAATAACTAAATATAATCATGATTGATAAAAATAAAATACCTGCTCATATTGCTGTTATTATGGATGGAAACGGCAGATGGGCGGCCAGAAGAGGTGAAGCAAGATTCCTTGGTCATAAGAAGGGAGTCGATGCTGTTAAGAGAATCGTGGACGAAGCATCCAACATAGGTGTTCAATACCTGACCCTCTATACATTCTCCGCGGAAAACTGGAAAAGGCCGGAAGCAGAAATCAAAGCGCTAATGTCTATCTTAATTACTGCGTTAAATTCAGAAATAGAGAGATTGAAGAGCAACAACATACGCATATTGGCTATCGGCAACATAGAATCATTACCGTATGATGTTCAGAAAACACTTCGTCAGGCAATAAAAAGCACTTCACGGAATACGGGACTTTCACTCGTTCTCGCCCTAAGTTATGGTGGAAGGCAGGACATTATTTGTGCAGTACAGAAGATGAATTTAGATATTCGGAAAAAGAAAATATCCCTTTTGGATATTTCCGGTGAACTTTTACGGAATTATCTTTCAACAGCAAATATACCCGACCCGGAGTTACTTATCAGGACGGGTGGAGAATACCGGATCAGTAATTTTCTGTTATGGGAACTTGCCTATACCGAATTCTATTTTACCCGGACACTTTGGCCCGACTTTGACAAAGAAGAGTTTCGGGAGGCTATTATAGAATACCAAAGCAGGGAAAAAAGATTTGGAAAAACAAGTGAACAAGTGAAGGAAAACAACTACTAAACACATATAGAACAATAATTCAGAAAATTTGAACGTTTTCGTTAAGCTAAATAAAGAATGGAAAAATCAGTTGCATTAGTTTTGTCAAGCGGTGGAGCACGTGGATTCGCTCATATTGGAGTAATACAGGAGTTGGAAAAACAAGGGTTTTGCATAACCTCCGTGGCAGGCACCTCCATTGGATCATGGATCGGAGGTATATATGCCATGGGGCAATTGGATTATTTTACAGAATCTGTCTGTTCATTAAACAGGATGGAAATATTGAATCTAATGAATTTTACATTGAACACACATGGCGTAATTAGTACCGAAAGAGCTTTCAGGAAAATGGAAAAGGAAATACCCGATGTGCTTATTGAAGATTTAAGGATACCCTATGTGGCGATGGCCACCGATCTTGTCAACAGAAAAGAGGTAGCCTTCACTTCAGGGAGCCTGTATAAGGCGATCAGGGCCTCTATTGCTATCCCGGCAGTTATCACTTCGGTTCAGGAATGCGATAGGGTATTGGTCGATGGAGGTGTTTTAAATCCGCTCCCCATAAAGCAGGTTTACCGGAATCCTGGAGATATTCTTGTCGCAGTCAATCTATATGGTACGGACAATGAAAGGGAAAAACAAAGATCACTTAACGGAAGCGTATTCAATGGGACTCTGCACGATATTCCAGACAAAATCACGATGACTGGAAATAAAAAAATAACTTTATCTTCCAATGGAAATAGGCAAAGTCTGAATTATATTTCTATTTTAAAAGAAATGGTCGGATTGGTATTACAAAGTAATGTGGATAATGCCCTTGAAATGTATCAACCGGATATAACCATCCACATTCACAAGGACTCCGCAAAATCATTTGATTTTCATAAAGCGGAGGAATTAATTGAAAAAGGACGGATTGAAGCGAGGAAAAGCCTTGAATTCTATAGAGAAAACTCGATGATCCATCAAATCGAAAGGGAGCCAACTCGAGCGTAAATGTAAATCGCTTATACCTAAATAATTGAAAATCGTGTCGTGGAGTTTATTAATGATCCCTCTTTTTTTTATTCCGCATGCTTCCGCACAAGAAACAAAAAAGGATCGGCCGACAGTGGGGGTCGTGCTAAGTGGCGGTGCGGCCAAAGGATTTTCACATATTGGTGCACTGAAAGTTTTAGAAGAAGCAGGCATACCCGTCGATTATATTGCCGGGACAAGTATGGGAGCTATCGTAGGAGGTCTTTACGCCATTGGATATGAAACGCATGTAATAGACTCGCTGGTCAAGGAGCAGGACTGGAGATATTTACTAAGCGACGAAATCCATAGGGAAAATCGGATCTCTTCCCTCAAAGAAAATCAAAATCAGGGAGTATATATTCTTTCTCTTCCCTATGAACTAAAAATAAAGGAGAAGAAAGGTAAAGTGCGCTTACCCCCGGGTATTATCAGTGGGCAAAATCTATACAGTTTATTCTCGAACCTCACTATAGGATATCAGGATACAATAGATTTTAATCATCTTCCTATTCCGTTTGCATGTGTAGCCGCCAATTCACGTTCCGGTGAAGAAGTCGTTCTCAGGGAAGGCATCCTGCCCGAAGCCATGCGTGCCAGCATGGCCATTCCCGGCATATTTTCCCCTGTAGAGAAAGATAGCATGTTGCTTATAGACGGAGGTATTATCAATAATTATCCCGTAGATATTGTCCGGGAAATGGGAGCCGATATCGTGATTGGCGTCCTTGTTTCACGTGACTATAAAACCATTGGGAAGAACCGGGGTACGGTAATCGAAGTGATTGAACAGCTCGGACTTTTTATAGCAAAGGAAAAACGGGATAGAAACATAGCCAATACCGATATTCTTATTACCCCCGATTTGCATTCTTACAAAATGATGGATTTTGAGGCTTCAGCCATCGACTCCATCATACAACGCGGAGAGCAGGCAGCCCGAAAGAAATGGGACGAACTGACGGCACTGAAAAAAACATTGGCAATAACGGATACCGTTGATATCCGGAAAAAAATTGAAAACCCCTATATATTGATGGACTCACTGGAAATCAAAAGTATCCGCTTTGAGGGACTTGAAAGGATTGACGAAACTGACATGAAGAAAAGATTAAACCTGAAAAATAATAGGATCACACGGAAAGATCTGGATATTTCCACTTCCCGTATTTTCGCAAGCGGATGGTTTACCAAAGTTTTTTACCGGTTGGACGGGGAGTCTCCTTTCGACCTCATATTTACGGTCCACGAAAAAAATTTCAACACTTTAGACCTCGGTATACGTTTCGACACCAATGATATGGCTGCAATACTCGCACACACTCCCATCAGGACAGGTTCATCGCTGAATTCCCACCTTGATGCAACAATGCGTCTTAGTCGCAATCCCTACCTGGCAATGGATTACTCCATCCAGAATGGCATTTTTTACAAGAGTGGCATTTCCGGCAAGTTCAGTAGGAATGAAGTAGATATCTATAATAGAGGTAAGACAATATATGAACTCGATTTTTTAAGAAATTCTATCTGTCTTAATTTTTCGGAATTCTACTTACACAATATGAAGTTGCAACTGGGGACGGAAATCGATATTTTTTATTTTATCAAAAGATTATCAAGTAATTATGAAGTGAAAAATTTTGACTTTAATAAGAATAATGTGTATGTGAATTATTTTTTTAGCGGAACTTACGATAACCTGAATAAAAGTAATTTCCCCTCTTCCGGACAGTATTTTTCATTCCGATACGCATTGCACACCGATAATTTTTACCGGATGTATGGCAAAGCACCTCTTAATATATTGGATATAAAGTTCCACAAGCCGGTCAGATTATCCGACAAATTTTACATCACCCCCGGAGTGTCGGCAAGAACTATTTTCAATCCGAATGACAACATCCCGCTGATATACGCCAATTTTGTCGGAGGGCAATATAACGGTCACTATGTCCCTCAGCAAATCGCTTTACAGGGAACACAAGGTATGGAACTGCTAAAAAATACAGTTGCCGTAGCCCAAACCAATATTCGTTATCACTTCACCCCAAACCACTGCATATACACCAATCTGAATTTCACAATGTATCATGATAAATTAAAACTCGCCGAGGGGCAATCTTTCTTCGGGGGAAGTATGGGTTATTCCTATAACTCTATTGTTGGGCCTATAGCATTCGAGGTGGGGTATTCAAGTCTCTCGAAATCTTTGTATCCCTTCATCACTATCGGGTATTATTTTTAGAGATATTGATTTTGGCAATAAGTGAAATTCTTAACATAATGTGTATTTAGTAAAACACACTATGCCGTGCTATCCCGACCCCCCGGCAAAAACAACCTTTTACATTTCTATATCCATTCAGGTTAAACAGCACATCCAGGAATATCTAATCCCGGAGCTACAATCATTCGGGTACAGAGGAAATTGGGAACCGAAAATCAAAGGTAAAATCCACTACATATTTCAAACCACTTATTCAATGCTAAACCGCATCGACCTTTAAATCCCCAATTCCCCTGTACTCCTGCCGGGCAAAGGATATTTTTGCCTCACCGACAGTGAAATCCGTGTTTCGTCTTGTGTTCCTTTCAGCATCCCCTGGAAGTCCTGATACCACCATCATTCCTGTAGTACACTGATGAATCCCGCCGACAGTCCGATTTCCAACCCTCACCCCGGTAGTGATCCCGCCCCATCCCGGTATTCTCCCGGGATGCAGTCCACACGGCTCTTTAACCGACAATCGTAAGAACAACCATCCCGTTCCTATTCTGGTAAACTCCTAAACCCACCGTCTCCCAGTACAACCAAACAGGTTATAAGGTGTTCGTCAATCGCTCCCTTAGTTCCACAAAACATATGAGCAAGGGCAAGCAAGTGGCTTGAAAAAATCTCCACCCTTGCTTCGCTGCAGGTAGTATTTTTTCAGCCACCCTTGCACACACCGCAGCCACACGTCACGCTTGCGCTCCAACCCACTCCGCTGCGCTTCGTTTGGTGCTCATCGTGGCGTGGCTACTTGTTTTGCTGCACACAGTCGCTCAATCCTCACCCGTGGCTACTCTTGCCTCCTGTAATCCCAATATGGAATTCGCTACGCTCATACATTTTTTATAAGGGGGCAACCGCCACTCATTGTTTCTGCTCGCCTGCGGGTCGCTCGGGCTAATCGGGGTGTCACACTTTTTGTAGATGCACCGCCCTGCCACTATTGCAGTGTTCATTCCTCTCTCTACGTCTGTTGCCGACCCTCATTCTTCGGGACAACAACATCCTGCGTTCGCTCCATTCACACCGCACCGCTGTATCACGGCAAGAGCTTAATTCCGTTCGTCATCCCGTTCCATCCTTCGCTCATTGCACTACAGGCGCTTTTCCCTAATTATTATCCAATCAACCAATCGTTCTCCGCTTCGCTCCGCATATTGCAGCCAAGTTTGCTTCGCACTTCTCTGCAATCTGAACCACATAAAGCCCCTTGCGTTTCATTCGCTCAATTCCACTCACTTCCTCACTGCATCAAGCACTTGCCCAAACCGATACCCATGAACAAAAAGTGCGCCACCCCGGCTGAAATCAGTAGGCGTCACTCGCACTCGTGACCTCGTGCTCCCTTCTGCCACCACCCTCGCTCCACTCGCAACGGCTCGCGCCTCTCCACTCCGCAACAAAAAAACACTCCACTTCGTTCCGCAGTTTTTTTGTTGCTCCGTTTCGGATAACCTGTTTTTCCGGCAGGGAAAAAACCGATAATTAACCGGCAGTCCGTTCAGGTATATCCGATGCAGGATAGTGAACCGCACTATTTCAATATAAAAACCTGGTCGCTTCGCTTCCCGGTTTTTGGGTTGAACCGTTGAGGATTAAAATTGATCCTCAACACCTCAACAATATTCGTTTAGTCCTTTTTGTCGGATACCCGACAAAGAGGCTAAAAACCTTATTACTACTTTAAACTGTTTGGACAATAAAATACTGTTATTTGCACTCGTAACCTCGTGCCACGTTCTGCCACTGCACTCGCTGTACTCGAATATTTTAAATTAAATTAAACCAATAGTAGACGCAGAACTGCTTTCCAATCTTAAACTATTGGCACCAACAAAATATTAACCGAAGAAGCCCCAACAAATAAAAATGTGGATTTCCCCAAATACATTTTTTTTCTTGATAGTGTTTGATTACATTTGTGATAAGGCGTTATAATCTAAACATCATGTCTGAAGGAAAAGAAATATTGTTCACCCAGCAAGAATTAAAAGAGATGCAAGATGTTGTTTTAAGAAATCCTTATTTTCAGGACCCAAGAATATTACATATTCCTAAATACCCAACGGACGTTCAAAGAGTTTCGCCAATTCATGGACTGATATTTGCTAAAGGAAATGAGTATACAGGTTTTGAGCATATTTTTCAAAGACATGAACAATGGACATCTAAAGCAAATTGGATTGAATCACAGGATGAGAATGGTAATAATTATTTTAGATTACAGAATCAAGGATTGTTTCGAATAGACTCTATGCCAATTTTTGATTATTGCGATATTGCAGACTCATTATATAAACATGACAACCTTAATATTGAAAAAAATAAAAGGCCTGAACTTTTTGAAATGTATACAGGTGAACATACTCATAAAGACTATGTAACATCTAAGTATAATTTATTCCTTTATAAAGGAACAAAAGTTGTACATACTTTATACCCTCAATCAAATAAGAATAATCCGAAAAGAATAAAAGGATTTAATTATACGAGAGGTGGAGTTTCTGGGAGTTGGGATATGAAAAATTCAATAGCGATGATTGATATCCCTTATTTAAATCATCAAGAAATAATAAAATATGTACTAATTTTCAGAAGAGATTTTGGCAACAATATTGAAATAGTTATAGTTCAGGTTAATGATAACTATGGCAATCCTTGGAAGTCTATAATTTTAGGTACACGAGATATCGTTTCACCTAATATAGAGTTAAATCCAATAGAATTAACCAAAATCCAATATGCCGATTTGAGAGAACTGGAAAAGATAATATTAGAAATTGAAGAACAGAAAGTATAACATCACCCTTATTTAGGTTATTGGTAAATTCGGATTAACTGTATACGTTGATATTCATTATACTATTACCGTTAAGAAAGATATCTATTCATTAAAACTCTGTTCGGATTTCAAATCTATTACGATACAATCTTATTAATTCTGTCATACATACAACCGTTAGACATTTTATTTCGTCCCAACTAATCATAAATACGCACACCGCAAAGATACGGTGGCTTTTGATGTAATCTTGCAAGGTCAGGCCCTTCGGGTTTTCAATGGAATCTCCAATTCCGCTGTGCGGAAATAGTATTCCACCGAAAAACCTTGACCGATTACAAAGCCACCCTTTGCTGTACGCTAAGTTTGTATTTATTCCATTCACTTATTTACTGATCTCCAACAACGCAACACAAAGCATACGAAGGCACTATATACCACGTTGGAAGGAATAATATTATTATGCTATAATTTTATTCGTGGATAAGGTCATGGCCGTACCAAGTCAATACCAAGTCCAAGCAATTAATGTTTAACAATTTAATAAGCCAGTTTTTATGGGAACAATTAAACAAGGAATCTTAGGAGGCTTCTCCGGCAAGGTCGGAAACGTTGTCGGAGGGACGTGGAAAGGCATCCATTACATGCGAAGCCTTCCGTCCAGTGTGAAAAATCCCCGGACACCTGGGCAAGTGAAGCAGCGGACAAAATTCTCCATCATGATCGAATTTCTGAAACCGCTCACCCCTTTCCTGCGGATAGGGTTTAAAAACTATGCAAACAGGCAGACAGCGTTCAATGCCGCCATGTCTTACAACGTGAACAACGCTGTAAAAGGGGAACACCCCGATCTGGAACTCGATTTTCCGAAAATCCTCGTCTCCCGGGGAAGTCTGTTGCCGGCAGAAAATGCCGCTGCAGTTGCTTCTGGAGGTAACCTCAATTTCACTTGGAATGACAACAGTGGAGTAGGGAACGCCTCTCCCGGAGACCTGGCGATGCCGCTGATCTTCAATAGCATCAAAGGCGAATCCGTTTTCAGCACCGAAGCTGGTCAACGTTCGGAAGGAACAGCCACAATGAGCATCCCCGACAGTTGGATGGGTGACATCGTGGAAATATACCTGGGGTTTATTTCCGAAGACGGTGCGACGGTGGCCAACAGTGTCTATCTCGGTCAGCAGACAATAGCTTGAGCTATTGCTGCCCTATTACATGGAACCGATCCCTGCAGGACCGGTTCCATGTTCAACTACTATAATGTTTAACATATCACCATAAAAGAGTTTTGGTTATTGCCCTCGCCACTCCGATAAGGTATTGAAATAATGATTGTCCTGGTTGCTCTCTGATATTTTTCTCAAACCGGCATCCCCGATAAAAGATTGAAAACATGATCACCCTACTCCAAATAAATTACGAATTGCTCGCCATATTCTCGTCATTGATAAGTGGAGGTGCACTGGGTGGATTAGTCTCAACAATCATCAACCGGAAAGAGAACAAACGAATCAAAAAGAGCGAGGCCGTAAAGTCCGAAGCCGAAGCCAAGAAAGAAGATGTTTCCGCAGCCGTCGAAATGATGGGTTTACTCGAACGGACCGTCTCGCACATGGAGCGGATGAACGACTACAACAAGACCAATTCCGAAGAACTCCTGAAACTACTCCGGGATAAGGATGGCATGAACGAGAAGTTAAGGAACGATATCAAACTACTGCAGCTTCAAAGGACAGAAGATCATAGAAGGATAACCGGACTTGAAAAAACATTCGACAGGGAGTTTGAATGGCGGAAAGACAGCGATTACCACTATTGCCGGGTAAAAGATTGCGACAAAAGACAACCCCCACTGGGTACTTTTAAACGAGAATCCCCACAAAAATAACAACAATGAACATCCAAATATTTCTCCGGGAGATAAACACAAGCCTGTTCGACCAACGCATGAGTAACAGCCAACGAGAAGGCATCATTGTTAAGTTGACAGAATTTGGCAACCACAAGATAACCGATATCCGATGGAGCGCCTATATGCTCGCAATATCCTTCCATGAAACCGCCAGAACCATGCAACCGGTTGAGGAAATCGGAAAAGGCCGAGGCAAACCCTATGGCCAAAAACTCAAATATAACCGAAAACCCTACACGTGGCCCGACAAAATCTACTACGGACGAGGCGATGTACAATTAACCTGGTACGAAAACTACCTGAATATGGGAAGAATCCTCAACCTGCCACTACTCGAACAGCCGGAACTCGCCCTTCAGCCCGGCATATCCGCACGGATAATGATAGAAGGAATGACAAAAGGTATCTCCAATCGAGGCGATTTCACCGGTGTATCGCTCGAAAACTATTTCAACTCGTACACTGATGATCCCATACGTGCACGAAGAATCGTAAACGGTCTCGATCAAGCCAATCAGATAACAGAATATCATTATAAGTTCCTGGATGCAATAAAAAAAGCATCATAAAAAAGTATCATCATGACTAAATCGACAAATTATAGAATAATAGTTGCAGTTTCAGTAATTGCAATTCTGCAATTACTTTCAGGATGCAAGTCCAATCAACTAATCACCGAAAAAGTAATCACCAAAATCGACAGTACCGCAGTATGGAATCTTGAAAAAGAGCTCTATAAGAAAGAACTCCAGATAACCCTTCTCGAAACCGATTTAAAGCGGACAAAGGACGAAAACATCAATCTCCGGAATGAAGTATCGAAACATGAAATACATTACGATACAACCGCCCCGGTTGACACCTCAACCGGTCGGCCGCCTGTATCTGCAGAGATCATCACCATCAGCCAGAGTTGGATGGAAAAAACCATTAAGGAGTATGAAACACTTATTCAGCAGACATCAACCGAAAACGAAACTCTAACCACGGAAAACACCAACCTGCAGCACACGGTAAAAACTCTGGTCGATGAGAATAAGGAATTGAAAGAAAAAACGACCGCCCCCGGCAGCACAATATTTCGGTTATTTTCCATCGGCCTAGTGGCCGGTATACTGTTGACCTTGCTGATTTGCTTCGCAATTTGCAAACTCAACTAACGAATGGATGACGCTTACTCCGTCGATATAAAACAGCAAAAAGGTTAATGCAGAAATATAGGGAGTTTCGAGAAGCGATAGGAATGAAGATTAACCCGAAGCTGGAAATTGGTAAAAGTAAAGGTTTTAAGGTTTAATCATAGCTGTTTTACAAATATTTAGTATTTTTGATGGTGAAAAAGCGAATATGTCATGCTTGTTTTGGCGAGTTGCGCATCTTAAGTAATGTGTTATGTAAGAGTAAAGAAAATAATTCAAGATACGCAATTAATAGATTTAATATAATACGAACAATATCAGGAGTGTAGTATATTTTCAAACAGATACTCATTGCAATACATGTGCATGTTTATGCGTTACCTGCAAGGCGAGAGCGACAGTACCAATTTTGAGACGGACTTAAAAACGATATAAAATTTTGAAATATGATAAATAAAGTTGAAAATCTTGTTTCTATTGGGAAATTTCGCAACTACCAAGCAACAGGACAGGTTAATTTCAAGAAACTAACCTTGATTTATGGCGACAACGGAGGTGGTAAAACTACTTTAACATCTGTTTTTCGTTCATTGACAACAAACAATCCTGAAATTATCAGAAACAGAATTTCTACAAATTCCTCAACTGCACAAGCAGCACAAATAACGCAAATTGGAACACCAAATATTTTTCATACTTTTGGTACAGCAGGTTGGACTGTTCAATTTCCAGATATAGAGATTTTCGATATTCATTTTGTCAATGATAATATTTATTCGGGTTTTGATTTTAGCGATGAACATAGAAAGCAATTACATCAATTTGTAATAGGTGCTCAAGGAGTGGCTATTCAAAACCAAATTGAACTAAACAAAATTGCAAAAACAAATTCAAGACAAACTCAAACGAATATTGAATCGCAATTAATTCAGCAAGTCGGAAATAATCTGACAACAGATTTAATCAACGCTTTTCTCACTATTCCTGTAACACAAGCCAACAATATTGATCAACTAATTGTAACCGCAGAAACTGCGTTAGCAAGTGCAAGTGCAAATGCAATAATACAAACACTGCAACCGCTTTCTACACTTACAAGAATTACGACAGGTATAAACTTCACTTCTATTATTGCAGACTTACAAACAACATCACAAACAATTCAAAATGCAGTTTTAGAAACTTTATTTTCTCAACATTGTGAGGACTTGTCTACCAATACTCTTGTTGGGCCTGAAAATTGGTTACAAAGAGGTTTTGCCTATGTGGAAAGTAAGCAAGCGGCAAACGAGCCAAATATTATCTGCCCGTTTTGCAAACAGTCTATAGATAGGAATTCTGACATTTTAAGCGCTTATGTAAGTAAATTCAACGCTGATTTTAATGCTTTAGTTCAAAGACTTCAAGCACATTTATTATCACTTCAAAACTTCAATTTAGAAACGGCTATACAATCGATAAACAATGTCAATCAGGCAAATACAGGAAGAATTACATCTTGGACAACTCATTTACCGAATACTGTTCAGCCGCCAGTATTTAATATCATTGCTAACGAAGCTAATTTAAGAACTGAGTTTCAAAATTTAGTTGCATCGGTTCAACAAAAAATACAAAATCCAACAGTAGCAGTGGCTACCGCCACCGTTACTGTTTTTCAAACTTCCGGGCAAACTATTAATGCTAACATTGATAGTTACAATCAAAATGTTGCAACCTACAATACTGCAATAACAACGTTCCGTTCAAGCATTCAAACTGTCGCAACAGCACAACTTGAAGTAGATAGATTGAAAAGAATTAAAAAGAGATTTGAAACGCCGATTGACACACTTTGTAATCAACTCACTACAGAAAGACAAACATTAAGAGGGTTAGAAACAGCATATACACAATTATCCCAACAACAACAAGCGGCAGCAACAGTCTTTTTCAATAATTACCAAACACAAATAAATCATTATTTAGGAAATGTTTTTAAAACGCATTTCAGAATAGAAAATGTTGTTCACGTTGCACCACGCGGAAGAGCAACCCAAAGTCAGATCGGTTATAAATTGACAATTGACGGAAATGATATTTCATTTATTCCTAATCAACCATTTAACGCAAAGGAATGTTTAAGCGAGGGCGATAAAAGCACAATTGCATTAGCATTCTTTTTATCAAAACTTGACATTGACCCGAATATACAAGACAAAATTTTAATTTTCGACGACCCGCTGTCAAGTTTGGATACTAATAGACGAGCATACACTATTGGAATAATTAAGTCATTGTTCCAGCAATTAAAGCAGGTTGTAGTTCTAAGCCATAATGAGTTTTTTCTTCACGAAGTTGGAAAAGATATTGGCGCATCTCATAAATGCACACTTCGCATAACAGAAGATTTTGTGGCAAGAGCCTCAAAAATTGAGGTTTGCGATTTAGACGAGCTAGTTAAAATAGATTACTTCAAACACATTGAAAGATTAGAAGCGTTTAGGAGTAACCCTGACATTAATTTGAAAGACTCTGTTTTAGGTTGGCTAAGGAATGTTTTAGAAGCACATTTGCGCTTTAAATTTTACAAAGAAATCCGTTCAATGACAGGGCTACAAACTTTTGGTAGATTAATTTCGTTTCTGAACACTTCCTCAGTTACGTTTAGAGATAATGTAAATAGAACAGACATAATATCAAAACTTAATTTAGTTAACGGAGTTTCTTGGAAATCTCATCACGGCGACCCAAATCCTGACTATACAACATTGGGAGTGAATCCTAATACGATTACAATTGCAGAGTTAGACAACTTAATACAAGACACTCTTGATTTGATAGAAACACGTTTATGACAATAAGAAATGAAAATAAACAGAAAAATACCAGCAGGTAGCGAGCGGTTTTGTGTCAGGCGGGGTGTATTCCCGCAGACAGTTGTAACATTGTAGCCCGCTCAAACTTTCGTATTGGGGCTAGGATACTGCCCCGCAATCCCTTACGGCACATACACTCGGCTGTTATGGCGGTCATTTTGTACGTACTAATACAGCAAAACGAATTTGATATGGTAGAAATAAAATATGTATATAGTTATGATTTACAATTACTTATATTTATTGGACACCATAGAATTGAATTAGAGAAAAACTATTTGAGAAAAATCTCACTTGAAAGGAAGTTTTCAGTGGCTTGACTTTCCATATGATAAAAAACGAATTTCTATGGACGGAGAATATAAAGAGATTTCATTCCTTAAAGAAAGAGGAGATTATTCCATTTTGAAAGAAAAATGGGCAGAATCTTGGCCAAATACTTAGCATATATATTTATAGATTGTAAGCAATAGTAAAAATAAATTGATTATTTATGGAATTGAAAGATTTTATTAGCCAAACCATTGAACAAATTTCATTGGGAATTAATGAAGCACAAGCTAAATGTAAGCAATATGGGGTAATTGTTAATCCAAGAGTAACGATAGGAAGGGATGGAGATTTTTATCTTCCCAAAAAGACAGACCAAGTTGCTATGGAACGAAGAGTTCAATTACTTGATTTGGACATTGCTGTTACAATAACTGAATCAGCTGAAAGTAATATTGGAGGTAAAATTGGTGTTTCTTTTATTGGACTTGGTGCAAATACGAAAGAAGATGCAAGAACATCGAATGTTAATCGGGTTAAATTTTCTCTTCCAATTTGCTTGCCTACAACGAATTAAATAAATATAGAGAGGAAAACGGACAGCTAACAGGGTTTGGTGCCAGGTGGGTTGACGTTCACGGCAGGAAATTCTTGCAGAGACTTCTCGTCCCTCGCCATGCCGAAAATCGCCGGAAAGGATCTTCATCCATGCAAAAATTCAGATCATTTCTGATGATAGTGCAGGGTATCAATAATCTCATGTTTCTTTGGACAAATAAAAAAACCCGGTTTATCCGGGATTTTTTATTAGGAAGTGAATACTTATATTTTACACCTTTTATAANNCTTTTATAAATGCATTTGTAGTTCTAAATTTCAGAAAGTAGACAAGTAAGCCGATAGGCTTTCCATATCAGAAAACTCTTTCATATTGGCATTTTCGGTTTTCCGAACTCTTTTATTTGTACGGCTTTCAGAAACAACCGACATCATTGAATCAACAATACCTTCCATGTTTCTTAATACAACATTATCCCTGTTCTCTTTGGCTATGGTATATACTTCATCTGCAAAAGAACGGGAAATAAATTCCACGCCATTAAAATCGAGTTCAACAACACCGCTAAAATTACCAATACTGTTGAGTATATGATCTGCATTTTGTCGGGAGCGAATATCTGAACCTATCAGCTCCGCTATTTTTATAATCTTTTTCATAACCTTGCTGTTTTATCTTATAACATATTCCATGTAATTAAAGTTTTGAGGAACATCAATCGGAATCCTCATTAAGACGATTGTACCCATCCAATTCATCATGTCGGGTAACTTTACATAATCGCTTCCATTGACGTCGTGTCGATGGAAGGCGCTACCGGAAAGCATAAAAAAATCACCTTTTAATCCTTCTACAAGCATCCTCTTTGTAGTAGAAATTCCGAATCCTCTATTTTCACTTTCTGGGAGGTCTTTGGTGGAATAACCCTCGTTAGCGAGACGTAATGCTTCCATCTCATTGCTATCGATTATATCCAAATACCTTCTTGCCTTAACGTAACTTCCAAAAACGGATATACCGTCATCAGCAATACAAATATTAATACACTTCTCCTTATGCGACAAACATTGAGAAAAAATATAACCATATTTGCCATCCGAATGTTGGCTTATATTACAGATCAACTCTCCCAACATATACGACAATGGCGTCTTTATCTCCCTTCCGGCATTGCTCTGCACCTCTATTATATCCTGGATAATAGTTTGCATTCCATCAATATTGCTTTGACACAGATCAAACCGGCAAAAAGGAATATATGATTTACCTTTATAGGGACTTAAACTATTCTCCAAATCCGCAAGTTCATCGAAGCAAAGCATGTCATCGAAATATATCAATCTAAAATAATTATCGATATAGGCCGATTTGTTGATTGTAACAATATTCTTTTGACTCCTATTTTTATAAAGGATTAATGGAGCGAGGAAAAAAGGATGAAAGAATGCTGC
This sequence comes from Bacteroidales bacterium UBA6244, assembly GCA_002440885.1. Classification (GTDB taxonomy): domain Bacteria; phylum Bacteroidota; class Bacteroidia; order Bacteroidales; family F082; genus UBA6244. The sequence goes on along the minus strand of DJVY01000073.1, from coordinate 11,175 downwards.
ATTGCTAAAGTCCCAAACCACCGTTTTATTATCAATTTTCTCTGTTTGATAAATGATCGAGAACATATGGTTGAATGCGCTACCTATCCTTTCGTCCCGATCCACATTCGGTATAAATACAACATTGCTCATTTAAACTCTCCTGTATCTCAAATTATTGACAAAGATAACTAAAACAACCAAATTGTTGTTACCCCTATAATGTTTTATGATATGAATATACGGGTTTAACATCTTTGGTTTAACCACGAGCCAAAATCCAATGTCCTGAATAAAAAGTTCCTGAAGCAATTAGTTTAATTTATTTAGTTATGTTGCAATCATACTGCATATACACTAAAAATAATAAACCGATTGATCTTTTCGCAAATCATCTATCCCACTTCTACCGACTTGCCGGAATCGATCGTCGAATATTTTTTCTTCGGGTTCAATAGTTTTAAATTCATTTCCCTTCTCTTTTTAGCATTCAGATTGACATATCCTGCAGTTACATCCTTCTTTGTACTGTGGCCAATCATTTTTCTTACAACTATGGGGCTAATAAGTAACTCATTTGTGAGGTGGGATGAATAGCTATTCCGTGTGTATGAAGTAGATAAATTAGGATCTAACTTCAATTCCTTGGCAATTGTTTTTAGCGATGTATTGATCGGGTCGAGAGTAAGACGGATTATTTTTTTTATTTTGCTTTCATTTTTATCAACTGGCTCTATGCCATTCAAAAAAGGAAATATATATCCATCCTGGTCTTTGTTCCCTTGCCGGTTGATTATTTCAACCATAGACGGGAGTATTGGCGCATAAATAAAAGTAGGAGCTTCCCCTTTTCGTAAAGTCTTTTTTCTTTGGAATATTATTTCTTTTGAAGATGCGTCTATATTGGAATATCTTAATCGGCAGAGATCACCATAATTTAACCCGTTACAATAAAACATGAAAACGAAAATATCACGAGCAGTTGCTAAAATCTCATCGTCTGTTTCGTAATCCTCTACTTTCCAAATATCCTCAATTGGTAAAGCAATCTCCCTTCTACCACCTTCAGGAATAGCATATCTCCCTCGTCTTACTCCGAAAGGATATTTTTCTCCAATAAGGTAGGCTTCTTTACCCTCATTATTATTGACGATTGAGCGTAAAGTACGCATATAAATACCAATGGTGGCATATTCAATAGAAGTTTCTAACCAGAACTTCTCACATTCTTCTAAAAATTGCGGAGTAATCTCGTCAAAAGAGATAGTTTCGTTAACAGTTATTACATCTTTCCCGACCCTTACTCTCTTTTTCTCAATGCAACGCGATACAAATTCTTTTCTTTCCTTACTACTGTTGAGATATTTGTAATATTTGAATCGCATTAGAGCATTAAAGGTGGTTATATAAATCGAAGCATTGCCTATCTTGTTATCTTCTTCCAACGAAGTAATCTTTGCCTGAAATGCATCATTAACGCTAATCGTTTCATCGGCAGTCTCTGTCTCATTCTCGTCTCCCTTTAATCTCTCTTCGAGTGCTTCAAATGAAAATGAATTGTTTTCAGCAAGTTCATCAATCAAAGAACGTAGAGTTTTATCGAGGAACCCCCGTGCCGTATCTTTAAAATTTTTGTGCTTTCGTAATTCTTTGTTGATAACATCATCCCATTCTTCTTTTGAGAACTCGAAACCTGTGGAATAGTGTTTAAACTTACGGTCAAAGGTGATACGCCAAAAAATTGGAGCAATTTCGTTTATATTGTAACGATATTTTCTCGTTAAGGTTACAGAAATATTCCGATTTTTATATCCAAAAATGGAATTCTTACCAAAACTTCTTTTACTATTGCTTGACATAATGCATCTTATAATTAAAAGTTGGGTAAACAATGGGTAAACAAATATAAGAAAATATCCGAAAATAACCAAAAATACCGATAACTTTAACAATCTTAATTTATATAAAAAGCACAAAATAAGATAATTAATAAATATCCAAAAACAACGAAAAGTAACAATTTAGCCTTCTAAGCTGTGGGTCTTGAGTTCGAATCTCAACCGGATCACTTGAAAACAAAGCACTTATCGGATATCTCGGTAAGTGCTTTATTTTACCGCCTTCACCCATTCATCGTTTTGCTGACAGTAATTGCAGCGTGTTTTTTCACCGGTATTTACCTGTTGCGTGTTACCACATGTGGTGCAGGCATAGATGTCGCTCTGGGATACATGGTCTGTTTTTTTTACCAGGTAGTCGGGCCAGACCGGTAAGCCTTGTCTGATTTCATTTTCCGGAAAACGCAACACGCTCACATTGCCGCTTGTTTCCAGCACTCCTTCTTTCACTTCTCCCAATTGAAAGATCCCGTAGGCGCGCAGGGTAGAAAAAAACTCATCCATGGCCAGCTCCTTGTGGGTCAGTGACTCTCTGGACGCCCTTCCCTCGCGGATAATATAATATGGTTTTCCTTCTAATAAGGTTTCAATCTTTTCAGAGCGTTCCATGAGCTGTGTAAGCAGCCAGTATACTAAAAATGTAACCGTGAAAACTACCAGTGCATTCAAAATACCCACTTCCCTGTAAAGCATGGGATCGCCAGCAGCCGATCCCAGGGCAATGATAATGAGCAGTTCAAATATCGACAATTGTGTTACTGCCCTTTTTCCGGTCAGGCGCAACCCCAGAAAAATAAAGAGAAACATGACCAGTGAACGAATGGCAATTTCTACCAGAAAAAAATAATTCTCGTCCCCAAATAAAAGCTCCTGCCAATTCATACCAATCTGTTAAATGTGAGTTTAATCGTTTATACGCTAAACATTTTTCTATGGACAATAGTTTTATTTATAAGATTAGGGTTGAATTAAATTGATCGCATTATGGCAAAGTATTCAAAAAAAGCACAGGATAAGATCGGTGAAGTAATGAAAGAATATAAAGAAGGAGAACTCAAGACCTCCGCGGGGAAAAAAGTAAAAGATAGGGATCAGGCAATTGCCATTGGTATCTCTGAAGCAAAACAGGCTGGTTATAAAGTGCCGAAGCAGAAAAAAGAAACCCCCAAAACGAAAAAAAAGTAGAAAAAGATATTTAGTCTTTTCTACTTTTTATATCTTTACAATCAACATTTTCACTTCTATTTAAGAAAGGAGATTCTGATGGGAAATAACAGAACATGTGGTTCGGCGGGTGATGCCGTGTATGGCCTGGGTTTCGTGGGTGCAGCCATTTACTTTATATCAACAGCCACCGGCTTTTGGATGGGGGCCCTCGGTGTCCTCAAAGCCATTGTCTGGCCAGCTTATCTGGTATACCTGGCATTTCAGCAAATGCTATGATTTACGCAGCTGCCATCTCCCGGCATTCAGCAGCACATTTTCGACATGCTTCGGCACATTCCTGACAGTGTCTGAATGAGTGCTTTTCACATTCTGAGGCGCATTCAGAGCAAACTTCAGCACATAATCGGCATATTTCTGCAGCCCTGGAGCTTCCCAGGCTCATCAGTTCGGCAGCAGCATAACATGTGGCCGCGCACTCCATATCCTTTCGGATACATTTGGCCATCATTTTTACATCTTCTTCGAGGGTACAGGCAGAAGCGCAGAAATTGCAGGAGCTTGCACACAGCAGGCAGGCTTCAATGCAAGATGTATAATCGATGTATGGTGTTGTATTCATTATATACTAATTTAAATGGGAGTAGTTGCCGAAGCAACCACTCCATGATTAATCTATTTTCAAACTAAAGCATATCCAGCTGTCTGTCGAACCAATCCCGGATTTCATCGCGGGTTCTACCGGTCCTTGTCTGAATTCTGCCCAGTAGTTCATCCTCACGCCCTTCTTCATACAGAAGATCATCGTCTGTCAAATCAGCCCACTCTTGTTTCGCGCGTCCTTTCAACTCATTCCAGTTGCCTTTGATTCTTAAGTAGTCCATAATTGAAAATTTTTTGAAGAGTTTCTTCGTTGAAAGCTCCATTTTTTTAACAAAACCTCTTTTGTGAAAGTTTTGAGTTCTCTTTACATATAGTTTTATTTGTGATAGGTTAACGTACATTATAGACGTAAGGTGCTGTGAACATGCAATATTCGCGAACCATATTTATAGGGGCACTGTTTAAAGGAAGAATGTTATCATAAAATGGAGACGCATGAAATCGATTTGGAATGGAGCCATCGCATTTGGTCTGGTAAACATACCTGTTAAATTGTATTCTGCAACAGAAAGCAGTGCACTCGATCTGGATATGCTCGATAAGCGGGATCTGTCCAACATCCGGTTTAAGCGGGTAAATGAGAATACTGGCAAGGAAGTAAGCTGGGATGATATTGTAAAAGGGTATAAATTGGAGAGCCGGTATATTGTATTGGATGACGAAGATTTTGAAGCGGCCAGTCCGGAGAAAAGCAAGATCTTTTCAATACAGCAGTTTATTCAGGAGGAGGAGATTGAAAGTATTTATTTTGAAACACCCTATTTTCTGGAACCCCAAAAACACGGTGAAAATGCGTATGTATTACTGCGTGAGGCGCTGAAGAAAACCCGCAAAGTGGGTGTAGGAACCTTTGTCCTTCGAAATAAAGAAAATCTAGGCATCGTAAAACCTTATCGCGATCTGCTGATCATCAATAAAATACGTTTTCCGGAAGAACTTCGGGAATATGATGAACTGAAAGTACCTTCCATAAAAACAAAACCCGGAGAGTTGAAACTGGCCCTATCGCTGATTGAACAGACTTCAGAACCGTTCAACAGTGAGCAGTTCAAAGATACATACAGTGCCGACTTGTTGAAGATTATCGAGCAAAAAGCAAAAGGAAAGAAGTTGAAAGTAGCTACACCGCAGGGAACGTCGGAGAAGACCATCGACCTGATGGAAAAATTAAAAGCAAGTATTGAGAAAAACCGAAAAAATGTTTCCTGATGGCACTTGAAGAATACAAAAAAAAGCGTGATTTCAAACATACTCCTGAACCGGGAGGAAAGAAAAATGAAGCATCCGGAAATAAAATCTTCGTGGTACAAAGACACGATGCAAGCCGGCTGCATTACGACTTCAGGCTGGAGATGGACGGGATACTTAAAAGCTGGGCAGTACCCAAAGGGCCGTCGTTAAATCCGTCCGACAAGCGGCTGGCCGTGATGGTGGAAGATCACCCCTATGCCTACCGTACTTTTGAAGGAACCATCCCCAAGGGGAACTATGGAGCCGGTGAGGTACAGATTTGGGATGAGGGAACCTATGAACCGCTACACCGGCCGGAAGGAAAAAATGATGACGAAACACTGCTTGCTGAACTGGCAAAGGGTTCGCTCAAGATAATCCTGCACGGGCAGAAGCTAAAGGGAGAGTTTGCCCTGGTGAAGATGCATACAGCAAAGGAAGAGAATGCATGGCTGCTGATCAAACACGACGATCATCACGCTGTGCATATTCCCTACGATGCCGAAGATCATTTGATTTCTGATTCTCATACGTCTCATGCCGACAGATTAATTACAAAGGATCATAATCAGTCCGAGTCAACACCATCGCCGAAAATTAAACCGATGCTCGCCACGCCGGGAGGAAAACCGTTCGACGATGAAGAGTGGATATTTGAAATTAAATGGGACGGGTATCGTGCGGTTGCCGACCTTCGTGAGGGCGTGCAATTTTATTCCAGGAACGGGCAGTCATACCTGGGAAAGTACCCTGTCATTAAAGCAGGACTGCAAAAACAACCACAAAAAATGATTCTCGATGGGGAGATAGTGGCCTACGATCGTCAGGGAATCCCCAACTTTCAATTGTTGCAGCATTATGCGGAGAAGAGGAAGGCACCCATCACTTATCAGGTGTTCGACCTGCTTTTCCTAAACGGACATAGCACACGTGAGCTACCTCTGATAAAACGGAAAGAGTTACTCAAAGAAACACTTCTGGAGACACCCCACGTGAAGTACTGCGATCATGTGAACGGGGCGGGACGGGAATTTTTTAAAGTCATTCAAGGTGAGAAAATTGAAGGGATCATGGCCAAAAAGAAATCAAGTATATACATTGAAGGACATCGCACTTCGGAATGGATCAAAATTAAGGATCATCAAACAGACGAAGCCATTATTGCCGGATACACCGAGCCCCGGGGGTCGCGTAAATATTTTGGTTCACTGATCCTGGCTACTTATAAAAATGGGACACTTCGTTATGCGGGGCATGCCGGTACCGGTTTTTCTGAGAAGCTCCTGAAGGAAATCCATTCGGCGTTACAACCCCTCGTCACCCGGGTGATGCCGTTTTCCACGACACCACCAACCAATATGCCACCCACCTGGGTGGAGCCGGTCACAGTGTGCACCATCAAATATACCGAGAAGACAGAAGAGGGTCTTTTCCGGCATCCCGTTTTTATCGGGATCAGAGAGGACAAAACGGTCGAAGATTTGTATCAGGAAAGCCTTGAACAGTCTTCAGACAGTTCCACCGTTAAGCCGGATGCTAAATCAAAAGCAAGCATTGACAGCAAACATATACCCGGAAGACAAAAGACTGAAGCTCCGGAGCCAACGTACACCAACCTCGATAAGCTATACTGGAAAAAGGAGAAAATCACGAAAGGAGAACTAATTGATTACTATCTCTCCGTGAGTGATTTTCTTTTGCCTTATCTCAAGGGCCGCGCACAATCACTGCACCGCTTCCCCAACGGAATTGAAGAGTCCGGATTTTACCACAAAGATGCCGGCGATACAGCTCCATCCTGGGTGGATACCGTTTCCATCTATTCAGAATCAACCGACAAGAGTGTAGAATATATCGTTTGTAACAATCGGGAAACACTGGGCTATCTGATCAATCTGGGTTGCATCGAGTTAAATCCCTGGAATAACACAATTGATTTTCCCGACAAACCCGATTACCTCATCATCGATCTGGATCCATCTGAAAAAAATAGTTTCAGGCAAGTTATGGAAGCGGCAAAAGTAACCAAAGAGGTGCTGGATGCAACCGGCGTAACGGCTTTTTGTAAGACCTCGGGCAGTACGGGGTTGCATATTTTCATACCCATGGGAGCGCAATACACCTATGAACAGGTACGTGATTTCGCACTCATTCTGATGCAGATGGTGCAAAAAAGATTGCCCAAAACTACCACACTGGAACGGAGTCTCAAGAAGCGAGGGCCTAAAATTTATCTCGATTACCTGCAAAACAGGATGGGGCAGACCGTCGCAAGTGTCTATAGCATACGGCCTAAGTCCGGAGCACCCGTATCCATGCCAATTGAATGGGAAGAACTCACCAAAGACCTCGCGATAGGCGATTTCACCATACACAATGCACTCATTCGCCTGCAGAAAAAGGGTGATCTTTTCCTGCCTGTTTTGGAAGAGGGTATCGATCTCATGCCGGTACTCAATCGCCTTGAAGAGATGCAATAAAGTTTTTTTTTGGAATATTGGGGAAAATTTCCTCAATAGATGGAAATATTTCTCCAAATATTTTATTAACTTGATTGAATATATTATTTTTGTTTCAGATTCATTGAATAAAGAATAGAATTACGCGCATTGATTTTTATTTAATCCAACCAAAATCTTAACTATGTTTTTATTTTTTTCGTAGTGATTACGGGGACTTAAAAACATAGTTTTTTTTTTGTAAAGAACCAAACACCGCACACTTTTCATCATTACAACATCACAATAAATACATATGGGATACGAGATTGAACGTAAGTTTCTTGTCAAGGGCGACTTTAAAGCTGATGCATATAAAAGCATGATTATCAGGCAGGGTTATTTATCCCTTTCAGGAGTCAGTGCAATCCGTGTCCGCATCAAAGGTGAAAAGGCATTTGTAACCATTAAAAGTGCGCTGGTAGAGGGTAAAATCAAGCGGCATGAGTGGGAGTATGAGATCCCCACTGAAGACGCAGAAGAGATGCTTCAGCTGTGTGAAGATGGCCTGATAGAGAAAAAGCGCTATCTGGTGAAGGTGGGAAAACATACCTTCGAGGTGGATGAGTTTTTTGGTAAAAACCAGGGCCTTCTCATCGCCGAAGTGGAGCTGGAGAACGAAGATGAGCCCTACGAAGTCCCTGAATGGCTCGGACCTGAAGTAACCGGCAACGTACGCTATTACAATTCATTTCTCTCCATCCACCCCTATGCGGAGTGGAAGGAGTAATGTTTTTTTATGATACAATGGTTACCCAGCCATGCAGATCGGGCTCGTCGCCGTATTGGATAGCCCGCAGCTTGTGATAAAGTTTCTCACTGATCGGGCCTGCTTTCCCGTCTTTTGATATCTCGTAGCTTCTATTTTCACTCAGATCGTCGATCCGCAAGATGGGACTGATCACGGCTGCTGTTCCGCAGGCACCTGCTTCTTCAAAGGTGGCGAGCTCTTCCTCGGCCACAATGCGACGTTCAACTTTCAACCCCATATCTTCGGCCAGCTGCATCAGACTCTTGTTCGTGATGGAGGGTAAAATGGAAGTCGACTTGGGTGTGATATACGTATTATCCCTGATTCCGAAGAAGTTGGCGGGCCCGCATTCGTCGATATATTTTTTCTCTTTCGCATCGAGATACAATACTGCAGAGTAACCCATCTCATGCGCCAATTCACCTGCCTTGAGGCTGGCAGCATAGTTTCCGCCCACTTTGTAGGTACCGGTACCCAGGGGTGCTGCCCTGTCATACTCCCGCATGATGACCATGGGCGTGGGTTTAAATCCCTCCTTGAAATAAGGGCCTACCGGTGTCACGAAAATCAGAAAGGTATACTCTTTGGCTGGTTTTACGCCCACCTGTGCACTCGTACCGATCAGCAAAGGTCGGATGTAAAGCGATGCTCCGCTCTCATAGGGCGGTACAAAGCGTTCATTATTTTTCACCGCAAGCAACACCATCTCTTCAAAAAGATCGACCGGTAACTCGGCCATCATGATGCCGTGGCAGGAAGATTGCAGCCGCAATGCATTCTCTCGCATCCGGAAAATGCGTATTTTCCCATCCTTACCCCGGAAAGCTTTCAGCCCTTCAAAAACTTCCTGTCCGTAATGCAGGCAGGTCGCAGCCATGTGAAGGTTCAGGTATTCCGACGTTTCCAGTGCGGGGGCACTCCATTTCCCGTCGGAGAAATAACTGCGTACGTTGTAGTCGGTTTTCATATAGCCAAACGAAATGTTCGACCAATCGATTGCATCCATCTTTAAATAATTTAATATCGTTTGGATTCGGTTAATCCCAATGCAAATGTAGGATTTTATTTTATAAAAACCTGTTTTCACAACATAAATCATTAATTTCGTATTTCCAAATGATCGATCATACAACCATATCACGTATTCAGGACGCTGCGCAAATTGTTGATATCGTGTCCGATTTTGTAACGCTCCGCCGCCGGGGTGTAAACTGGGTAGGATTGTGCCCTTTTCACGATGACCGCACCCCATCCTTTTATGTATCACCTTCGAAAAATATCTGTAAATGTTTTTCCTGCGGTGAAGGGGGATCACCCATTCACTTCGTGATGAAGCATGAGCAGCTCTCCTATTACGAAGCCCTGAAATATGTGGCTCGCAAGTACGGCATCGAAGTCGTTGAAAAGGAGTTTACCGATGAGGAGAAACAGGCACAGAGCGACAGGGAGAGCATGTTCATCCTGAATGAGTATGCCCGCGATTATTTTGTGAAGACACTCCACAACCATCCTGAAGGAAAGGCGGTCGGACTCACCTATTTCCGGGAAAGAGGATTCCGCGACGACATCGTCAAAAAGTTTCAGCTGGGTTATAGCCTGGAACAGCGTGATGCTTTTAGCGTGGAGGCGCAGAAGGCAGGATACAAGCGTGATTTCCTGTTTAAAACCGGCCTTTCAACGGGAGGAGAGCACAACCAGCCGCTGGTCGACCGCTTCCGGGGCAGGGTGATCTTCCCAGTACATACCCTGTCGGGGAAGGTGGTCGCTTTTGGGGGACGCATCCTCAAGAAAGCGGAGAATGTGGGAAAGTATGTCAACTCTCCCGAAAGTGAAGTTTACTCGAAGAGCAACGAACTGTACGGCATCTTTTTTGCCAGAAGTGCCATTGTAAAGCAGGATAAATGTTTTCTGGTGGAGGGGTATACTGATGTGATCTCGATGCATCAGGCGGGAATAGAGAATGTGGTATCCTCGTCGGGCACGGCGCTCACACATGGACAGATACGCATGATACACCGCTTCTCGGAAAATATTACCGTGCTCTACGATGGAGATGCGGCCGGTATCAAGGCAGCACTAAGGGGTATCGACCTGTTGCTGGAAGACGGCATGAACGTGAAAGTGGTGCTTCTGCCGCAGGGGGAGGACCCCGATTCGTTCGCCAAAAAGCAGAATGCAGAAAATTTTCATCGCTATATTTCTGAAAATGAGGTCGATTTTATTCGTTTCAAGACACAACTCCTGCTGGAGGAGGTAGGCACCGACCCCATCAAACGGGCCGGGATGATCTCCAATGTGGTAGAGAGCATCGCGCTTATCCCCAATAGCATCACCCGTTCCGTCTTTATCCAGGACTGTTCGCAGCTGCTCAACATACAGGAACGTGTGCTGATTGCCGAAATCAACAAAATCAGAAAACGGAATTACGAGAGAAAGAAGGAGCAGGACGATAGGGTAGCAGCCCGCGGTGAAAAACAGGAACATACAACTGCTCCCACTGAAGCCAATGGAAAAAGCCGGCAGTACTCCGCTCCGAATTCCTTTGACAAGTATGAACTGGAGATATTGCGCTACGTAGTTCGCTATGGCAATACGCCCCTTTACCGGAAGTTCGAAAAGCAGAAGCGGAAAGAGGGAAAGAAGGTTGTAGAGGAAGATGTGCTGGTGGAGGAGGGGCCCGGTGTGACCGAGTTTGTGCAATATGACCTGGAGCGCGACCAGATTGACTTTTCCAACGAGCTCTACCGGCAGATGTTTGAGGAAGCCCTCGCACACATGAAGGATCCACACTTCGATGCGGGACGTTATTTTCTGTCCCATCCCGATCCCGAAGTGAACAAGCTGGCTTCGGAGCTGATGAGCGATCGATATCAGTTGAGCAAGATCCACGCAAAAATATTGGGAGAGGAGATAGACGACAAACATTCACGCCTGCTGGAAAAAAACCTGTTGAACTCCTATGTGCCGCGTGCTACAACCGAGTTGAAGAATT
>DJVY01000153.1:12720-17884 GCA_002440885.1 Bacteroidales bacterium UBA6244 | reverse complement strand
GTTTGGCCTTAATCAGTTGTGCTTCAACACGTGCTCTTAGCTTAACGTTTACCAGCAACTCTGCATACAGTTTAAGTAAATGCTGTTCGGCCTCGGTATAATGGTGATGTGTTCTGACAGAGTCGAATCCAACAAAGCCGATACAATTACCGGTATGCATCATGGGCACGGCCAGCACACTTTTAATGCCCTGAGGTTCCAGGATTTCGCGCACCAATCCTTTAGGCAGTGCTTCCACATCGGCCACAAACATGGCTTCTCCATTTTTGTGTGCCTCCACCCAATCAGGCATCATGTATAGCGGAACTTGCTGTAGTTGATCTATTTGAGGCTCAATGCCAGGGAAGCACCACTCGTAGGTGTTGTTGCACACCTGATTATCCCAGTCGTAATCAAAAGTGTACGATCGGTCGGCCTCTACAAATTCGCCAATCCGCGCCAGCGATTTTTTCACCTCCTGCTCCACGGTGTTAAGCGGGATGTTGATGAAATTGGATGACAACTCCAGCAGCATTTTACGCAGATTACTCTCGTACGCTAACGCATTTTCGTAGTTCACCCGTTTAGTAATGTCTTTGCCATACACCGAAACCCCCACCACTTTTTCGTTAAGCAGAATGGGTTTCATGGCCACTTCGATATATATTTTTTTTCCGTTGACGGAAACCTCGTCAATAAAAGTGAAATGATTGTTGTTGAGTGCTTTGTCGTAGTAGGTTTTCCATTTTGGGAGCAGATCTGTCGGGAGCACTTTTAAAATGTTAGCGCCTATTGCCAGTTTAACCCCAAAGGTTTGATAAAAGCTCTCAATAAACACTTCATTAACGTACTGAATAACGTAGTTGTTGTCAATGGACCAGATGCTTTCAAGTGAGTTTTCAATAATGGCTTTAAGGTTGGCTTCGCTTTCGCGGAGTTTTTCCTCGGCCAATTTACGGGTGGTAATGTCAACGGCTACGCCTTCAATCCAACTTTTTTCGGGATAAACGCGTGCTGAGTAGTTGGCCCAAAAAATGCTTTTGTCTTTTCGGTAAAAGCGGGCTTCAAAGTTTTGAATAAACCCGTGTTTGCTTACCCTATCCACCATCTGTTCGCGCACGCCTTTGTCCACATAGTTGTGGCTGGTGGTATAATGCTCGATGAGGTCTTCTCGCGAGTCAAAGCCAAACATGGCGGCCAGTTGTTCGTTGCTTTCCAGTATCTTTCCATCCGAAATGCGTGTGCGGAAAAGTCCGACCTGGGCATTATGAAATAAGTTGCGGTAAGTTTCTTCGCTTTCGCGGATTTTTTCCTCTGCCTTTTTTCGCTCTGTTATATTGGTGATAATCGATTGATAGCTGCCATCGGGAAGCATTTTACTGCGCATTTCAATCGTGATGATTTCACCTTTAGTCGTTTTCATTTGCCGTTCCGAAAGCACTGTTTTGCCTTGTTTTACCTGATCGAATTTAAAAGGAAAAACTTCCAGGCTTTCTGCTGTGAAGGGTAATCCGGTGATATGTGAACCCAGTATTTCTTCTTTTTTCAACCCTGTCATTTCTAAAAACCTTTCGTTGGCATCTTTGATCAGTCCTTCCGGGGTGCCGGTAAGTATGCCGCTGGCGGCAAATTCAAACAGGTGTTTATAGCTCGTTAGGGTATCTTCGAGCAGTTGCTCGTTTTTCTTCATATCGGTGATGTCGCGTGCTGTAGCGATAAGCACATCCTGACCAAAGTAACGGCCCTTGCTTACGATCACGTCTTTTGGAAATAATTCTCCGTCTTTGCGAATGGCCCAGAAAACAAAACGTGCCGGCTTTCCGGTTTGCATCACTTCAAATGACAATCTTTGTGTTTCGCCAAGGTCGTTAAGCCCCGGAGCAGCTACTGCGACGGGATTTTGGCCGATAAGCCATTCACGCGAAGCCCGGTAAATGTTGGCCGCGCCCTGATTCACATCGATAAATGTACCGTTGGCATCTTGTATGTAAATGGCTTCGGTAATGGTGTTAAAAATATCCTCGTAAGTCTGCTGTGTTTGTTTCAGTTGTTCCTGGTTTCTGCGCCGTTCGGTTATGTTTCTAATCACGTAAACCATGCCGGTAGGAGTTCCAACGGTGTCGGTAATGACATCTCCGTTTACTTCGCAGTCGAGTTCCAGACCAGTGTCGTTTGTTAACTTGTATTCCTGTATCCCAAGAGGCTTTTCGAACATGAGTCGGGTGTTTTCGGCTACTCTCTCCATTTCCTCTTCAGGAAAAAATTGAAAAATGTTTTTTCCGATGATTTCCCCGGCATTGGAAATGCCGAAATTACTCAGATTCATCTCGTTGGTATAGAGGATGTTTCCCTCGATGTCGGTACGTATTATCAGGTCAGGAACCGTCATCAACAGCCTTTGATATTGTTCTTTGCTGTGGTTAAGCTCCTGTTCGGTAAGCTTTTTGTCGTTGATGTCGCGCCCGACGCCAATAATTGAAATTACACGTCCGGATTCATCCAGTATGGCCGTGTCAATCCATTCGAGCCAACGCCAGCCATCAGCTGTAAGTGCCCGTTGTTCGATGCGGCAAGTGTGCGGAAAATCTGCCAAAGTGCTTATCTGGCGCATCGTTTCGGCTAAATCATCTTCATGAACCAATGGAGTGAACTTATGTCCCAGTAGCTCCTCTTCCGATTTGCCAAAGGTGCGACAGTACGATGGACTTACAAATAAAAACCGGCCCTCACTATCTACTTTTACCAGCATATCGGTTTGGTTCTCTACCAAAAAACGGTAGTTATCCTGTTCATTTACAGTAGGCTGTGTTGAGTCGGGAAAGTTCTTGCGGATAAGTTGTTCTTCCAGAAAGGCAACTTTTTTCTCCAAAGAGGCAATCTGAGTTTTAAGTCGATCTTCGTTTTTTTCAGATGACGGTTTTTTCATAGCAATGTAGTTATGAGTAAGCGATCAAGTCCAATTAATATCTTTATTCTATATGAGCTTAATTATTCGATAATAACGATGCCTTAAAGATACAAACTTTGGCTTTATTCCACGTCAGTTGCGGAAATAATTAACCCTGATTTTTAGATTGCTATTAAATGGAAAGCAAGATATTGAAAGAGAAGGATAAAGGAAATGCCTCGTTCTGTAGGAACAAGGCTATTTCATACCATAATATTTTTTTCCAATCCAAAAGGCCAGACCCACCAGGGCAATCATTACCGGCACTTCCACCAGCGGGCCAATGACAGCAGCAAAGGCTTCGCCCGAGTTCATGCCGAAAATGGCAATGGCCACAGCTATGGCCAGCTCAAAGTTGTTGCTGGCTGCAGTAAACGACAGCGTAACCGATTTGGGATAATCTGCCCCGACCTTTTTTGCCATCACAAACGATACCACGAACATCACCAGAAAGTAGATCAGCAGTGGCATCGCGATAAGCACTACATCAAAAGGAATTTTAATGATGTATTCTCCCTTAAGCGAAAACATCACGATAATGGTGAAAAGCAAGGCGATCAGGGTAAGCGGACTTATTTTAGGAATGAATTTGGTGTGATACCAAACTTTGCTTTTCACTCTGATGAGGATAAACCTGGTGAGAAATCCGGCAATAAACGGAACTCCCAGATAAATAAACACGCTTTCTGCAATTTGACCAATGGTGATCTGTGCTACGGCCTCGTTGGTGGGAATGCCAAACCAACCCGGCATTATGGCTATAAAAAGGTAAGCATAGAATGAAAAAAACAACACCTGAAACAGCGAATTAAAGGCCACCAGTCCGGCGGCGTATTGTGTGTCGCCGTGTGCCAGGTCGTTCCATACGATAACCATGGCAATACAACGCGCCAGCCCGATCATGATAATGCCATACATGTATGGCAGGTTGGCATTGTTTTCGCCAGGAAACAGTTTGAAAAACACGACAGCCAGTACAAACATCAACACCGGGCCTATGATCCAGTTTTGGATGAGCGAGAGGGAAAGGACTTTGTAATCTTTAAAAACATCTCCCAGTTCCTCGTATTTAACTTTCGCCAGTGGTGGATACATCATCAGTATCAGTCCTATTGCAATAGGAATGTTGGTGGTGCTCTCGGGCGAAGATTTTAAACTGTCCCAAAAAGCCGCGATGGGAGGAAAGAAATACCCCGATAATACCCCGACGGACATGGCCAGAAAAATCCAGAGGGTGAGGTAACGATCAAGAAATTTGAGTCTTTTTTTTGAAGGCATAACACAAAATGGATTGAATTTATTTAAATGCGGTTACAGTAATACTAAAAATGCCGGTTCTGTCTATTCTATAACGACTGAGTTCATCAGGTGAAAGGTACTGTAGCAAAAGGCTGTCAGGGAGTTTGATTTCTTTTTCCTTTTGCACCTTGATGTCACGAAACCCCTGTTGATGAATAACTTGGAGATATTGTTCCATTGGCATTGCGCCGGAAACACAACCGGCGTACATTTCAGCGTCGTGTTTAAGTTTGTCGGGGAGATTTCCTGAAATCACCACATCTGATATGCAGAAATGCCCACCGCTTTTAAGCACACGGTAAATTTCGCCAAAGGCTTTTGCTTTGTCCGGAACGAGGTTTAGCACACAATTGGAAATCACTACATTAAATTCTTCTGTTTCAAAGGGCATGGATTCGATATCACCCAAAACAAATTCAATGTTACTGAAACCCATTTTCGTGTTGTTTTGGCGTGCAAGATCAACCATCACCTCTGTCATGTCAAGACCGGTTACTCTGCCTGCATCGCCTGTCAACGCCCGGGCAACAAAGCAATCGTTACCGGCTCCACTGCCCAAGTCAAGGACATGATCGCCTGGTTTTATATCGGCGAAGGAGGTGGGTAAACCACATCCAAGCCCTAAATCGGCGTCTTTCAGATATCCTGTTTCGTTTGAATAATCATCGCTAAATACGGTATAGTCAGCATCGGAACAGCAGCCTGCAGCGCCGCAACAAGAGCTACTGTTTTGTTGTTTCGATTGGGTGGCTATGTCGCTGTATTTTTGTTTTACAACGAGTTTAAGGTCTTCAGGGTTTATCATTTTGTAGTTATTTCGTTTTGATACAATTGAAAAAATGCCAATTTAATTTCATCACGCACGCGCAGGTATTCACTTCTTACAAATTCGGGCGAGCCCACAGCGTCAGAAGGGTCGTCGAAGCCAATGTGGAGGCG
>DJVY01000153.1:0-12682 GCA_002440885.1 Bacteroidales bacterium UBA6244 | reverse complement strand
GATCGGAAGTGTGGTGGCTGATGTCGATGCCGAGTTCTTTCATCACGGATACAGCGTTAGGGTTGAGCTTTCCGGCTGCAGCCGTTCCTGCCGAACGAACCGTGAGATTTTGGTCGAACGACTGCAGAAACCCGTGAGCCATCTGACTCCTGCATGAGTTTCCGGTGCATAAAATGAGTATTTTCATGGCGATTGTTTAGGTTGTTATTGCGTTATTCATTTTTAGAAGTTGAACAGGTGGGGGGGTCATTCGTTGACAGTTCATCGAAAAAATCCACCAGCAACCGCCTTGCTTCAAGAAGGCAATCACCGCAAAGGCAATAGTTGATTTTAAGGCCGTCAATTTCACCGTGGATTAACCCCGATTTTTTTAATTCCTGTAAATGTTGTGATACCGTTGTCCGGCTTAATGGGATTTCGTTGCTTATATCGCCCGAAATGCAGGCATTGCATTTTGCCAGATACCGCAGAATTGCGAGCCGGGCCGGGTGGCTCATTACTTTAGCCAGTTCTGCAATCCGCTGTAAATCATCTTCAAAGAGTGCTGATTTTTTATAAGTCATCTCATATTGTTTTATGACGCAAACATACGACATAAATCAATACGCAAATGAAAATTTAGCAGAAAATGTCCGGTAAGAAATCGAATAAGCGAGATGTTTTTACACTTTGATAAAAAATAAAAACTGATTCTTTTTGAATTGGTGTTCTTCTTGTTATCTGCTTTTTAAGATATGTCCAAGATAGCTTAATTAAAATACTTCATGGGTAATTAATGTTTAATAATTTTGTATCCACTTGAATACACAATAACATGTATAGTATTGAGAAAACGGTCGAATTTGACAAATGGCTCAGAAAACTAAAAGATTAAGAGCCAAAGCTAAAATATTGTTTAGAATTCAGAAAATTGAGCATGATGAACACTTCAGTGATTGTGAACAAGTTGGTAATGGTATTCGTGAACTGAAAATTGATTATGCTAAAGGATACAGAATTTATTTTAAGTTATCGGATGGGGAAATAATCATACTGCATATTGGGGGTGACAAATCAACTCAGCAACAGGATATTGAAAGGTCAAAGGACATTTTAAAAAGAATAATAAAATAGCAATATGGAAACCTCAAAATTTGATATAGCTGACTACTTAGATAACAACGAAATGATTTCTGAATATCTTAATGCTGTCTTGGCGGAAGGTGATGATTCAGAAGTAATTACGGCAATAGGTCTTGTTGCTAAGTCAATTGGAATGACAAAAATTGCTCAAGAAGCAGGATTAAGCCGGCCAAGTTTATATAAAGCTTTATCTGATGGATCAAAACCTCAGTTTGAGACAATTATGAAAGTTTTAAGAGCAATAGGCGGACAGATCCAAATAAGTCCCTTGACTCCTTAAGGTGTTCTCATTACAAAAATTGGGCACTGGGCAGTGCATTTTTGGTAGTGCTATTACCAGCCCAGCAATTTTCCAAACAGCTGACGGGCTTCTGCCCAGTTTTCTCTGTTCAGGCAGTACCTGATTTTGGGAGCTTCGATTTCACCTTGTATTAATCCGGCATCTTTTAGTTCCTTGAGGTGCTGCGATAGGGTAGATTTGGCAATGGGCAGTTCCTCCGAAAGGTCACCACTGTAGCAGCAGTTCTGTGTCGACAGGAGCTCCAGCACGTGAAGCCTGACAGGATGTCCCATTGCTTTAGCATACCGTGCTGTTTTTTGGTGACGTTCTTCGGTAGTATCAATTAATTTCATGTGTAGTTGTATTGCTGATACAAAAGTAGTTTTTATGGACAATAGAAAAAAACGAACTGGCTATTTCAACCGTCCGATAGAAAAAGTTTTTCAACCCTGGATTACAAAGCGCCGAACACAAGCCCTGCTATTGTTGACAAAATAATCACAAGAAGGGCATAGACAACAGTTTTTTGTGTGCCCATAACGCCTCTGATTACTAACAGGTTGGGAAGTGAAAGCGACGGTCCGGCCAACAGCAAGGCCAACGCAGGTCCTTTTCCCATGCCCGAGGCCAACAATCCCTGTATGATGGGGACTTCCGTGAGGGTGGCGAAATACATGAAGGCACCCACAATCGAAGAGAGAAAATTAGACAGGATCGAGTTGCCGCCTACTGCCCAGGCAATCCAACCTGAGGGTATTATTCCGGGAATGGAGATATTGTCGTGTGTCGATCCGAGTAAAAAACCTGCCACCACCACACCGATGGCCAACAAAGGCATGATCTGTTTGGTAAACCCCCAACTCGAAAGTATCCACTCCCCATTTTCAGGATTTCGTGGCTTATCGAATAACGCAATAATGCTCACGGCGGCCATGCCTGTTACCATTGTTATCATGGCATTGCCGAAAAGGAAAGCCGAAAGAGCCGTAATGACTGCTCCTGATAACACCTGCCAGCTTTTCAGTTTTAAAATATGGATAAGCGAATACATCAATATAATGCCGAAACCAGCCGTAATGTACCATTTGTAATACCATATGGAGTACCACAGACTTGTGGTGTCGCCCGATTCAGGTTTGCCCCAGTTGGCAAAAACAAGGATCAGAACCAGAGTAAAAAAGTGAAGCGAAGTTTGCCACAAAGGTCTGTTCTCAGGGATGTTGGGAAAATTCATTTGCTCTTCTGCTTTCTTTTTTTCTTCCTTTCGGTAAATCAAGGCCATTACCAACCCGATGACAACACTGAATGTTACAGCTCCGATAAAACGCGCTAGGCCCATCTCGAACCCCAGTATACGTGCGGTAAGGATGATGGCCAGGATATTTATTGCCGGCCCGGAGTATAAAAACGCGATAGCTGGTCCTAAGCCCGCGCCCCGTTTGTGGATACTCGAAAACAACGGCAGAATGGTACAGGAACAAACTGCCAGAATAGTTCCCGACAAGGAAGCAACGGTGTACGATAGCCATTTTTTCGCGTTGGCTCCGAAATATTTTATCACGGAAGCCTGACTTACGAACACCGAAATGACCCCGGCTATCAGAAAAGCCGGGAGTAAGCACAAAATAACGTGCTCGCGGGCATACCACCGCGATAAATCCAGCGTGGCATCCACAGCAGTAGTGAATACCGGATTGTCGATAGGCATGAAATATACGCCCAGAAAAACAATAGCGATGTAGAAAAGGATCTGTAGTTCTTTTTTCGTTTCCATTGAATTGAATTTTATAGTGGCATCCCAACCAAGTTTGCCCTGCTTTTAAAAATAGATGACCACGATGTAATAAATTCCAACCCCGATGAATACCACAGATACCACACGCCGAAACCACAACTCAAAGGTTTTTAGGTGGTTGTAAAACTTTCCAACTCCTGATAATGTGTAGGCCAGCATCCAGGCAAAAACAATAACGGGGATGCCGGTGGCTATAGCAAAAATAAAGGGAAGGTAAAGTCCTGATGCACTGCTTATGGTCATGGGAATGAGCATGCCAAAATACAACACCCCGCTATACGGACAAAAGGCAAGGGCGAATACAATTCCCAGCAGCAACGCTGAGAGGTAACCTTGTGGGCTTTCTTTTTCGAAGCGGCGTGTAAGCGAATGAAGTCCGGGAAAATTGATTCGTATCACGTCAAGCATCAATAACCCGATAACCACCATCAACGGTCCGATAATTTTCTCGCCATAGCGCTGAAATATTCCTGAAAGGCTAAATTGATCGGCACCGAAGTAAATGATAAGAGCCAAAAGGGTATAAGCAATAGCTCTTCCCAAAGTATAAACCAGTCCGCTAATAAACACCCGGTTTTTGTTCTCGATGTTCTTGCTGATGAAACCAATGGCAGTAATGTTGGTGGCCAGGGGACAAGGGCTGATAGCGGTCATCAGTCCTAGCAAAAAGGCTGTGAACAGCGGGAAAGACGTGTTCTCGAGGAGGGTGGTAAGGTATTCCATGGAGAGGAAGGGTTAGTCCTGATCGATGGCATTTTTCACCTTTTCCTTAAGCTTATCAGGTTTGGTGCGGGCATACATAAAGGCATCGTTGGTGAGGTCGGTTTTTTTGTCTCCCTTTACGATGAGTAAGGTTTGCCCTGAAACACCTAGATTTTTAGCCAGAGCTTCGGTTTCACCTTCTTCGATGTTAAGTGATTGAAAGGTGATGACACCACTTTTCATCTGCTCAGGGTAGCTCTCTTCCAGGGTTTCACGGGTAACCTGTTCCACAGCGTTGCATGTGGCACAGCGTCTTGTGTTGTGAAAATAATACACTTCAATGTCGGCGGTTTTTGTTACCGTTGAAGTGCTTTGGTCTTCGGTTGATTGCGCTTTGGCCGAAAAATTGACGATAGAAGCCAGCGCGATGGTCAAAACTAAAACTAAATTTTTCATGTGTTAATTATTTTCTGTGATACTGTTTTTTATTTCGCTAAGCGAAGGAAGACGACCGCTCATCACTACTTTGTTGTTGATTACCAGGCCGGGAGTGTGTAGAACACCGAAGCCCATTATTTTTATTATGTCTTCTTCTTTGGTGATATTTGCCTCAATACCCAGATCACTAACGGCCTCACGGGTTAGCTTCTCCAGTGTTTTGCACTTGGGACATCCTGTCCCTAAAATTTTTATGTCCATCGTTTTTAATGTTAGTTGTTCGCAAAACTACGAACAATAAATGTATATACCGTGTTGAATCATTCTAAATTAGCGAAAGAAAGTAAACTCATCGTATTTATTGGGTGTCATATAGCTAATCAATCTTCGTTTTGTTTGTGCAATATTTTGAAAATAGCAATTCAAAATGTTACGATTGTTTTATTTTTGTAGGTTTTCAGCAGAAGCATGAAGTTGATAAAAGCATTCTTCCTATTCACGCTCTTAATTGTGACCAGTTACTCGCAGGCGCAGTCGCTACGAACTTATACCACTGTTCGGCTCACCGGAGCTCCGCCAGTTATAGATGGAAAAATAAATGAAGCGGTTTGGAACGAGGCGAACTGGACAGGCGATTTTATTCAGAAAGAGCCTAAGGAGTTTGAACCTCCCTCTGAACGAACCTCCTTTAAAATTCTTTACGACGATGACCATCTATATGTGGCGGTAATGGCGTATTGCAAGGATGTTTCAAAAATTGAAAGGCGTTTGGGACGTCGCGATAGCTTTGAGGGCGATTGGATTGGCATGGGGTTCGACAGCTATGACGACAACCTGACCGGATTTTTGTTTGGGGTTTCAGCGGCAGGAGTTAAGAACGATGGGATTTACACCAACGATGTGGATTATGACGAAACGTGGGATCCTGTTTGGTTTGTGAAGGTAAGTATAGCTGATAGCGGTTGGATGGCTGAAATGAAAATACCCTTAAGTCAGTTACGGTTTTCCACCCGAGACGCCGAAATGGTATGGGGGCTTGAGTCGATGCGACAGCTTTTTTACAACGACGAGTTTTCTGTATGGCAGCCCATTCCCAACGAATCTTCCTCATGGGTGGCTCTGTGGGGAAAGCTGGATGGAATTTCAGGTATACGTCCCCACAAGGAGGTAGAGCTGATTCCATACGCTATGGGCGGAGTTGAGAAAAGTCGGAAGGTGGAAGGCGATCCGTTTCAAACCGGAACACGGTGGGAATACAATGCCGGACTTGATGGCAAGATCGCAGTAACCAACGACCTCACCCTGAATTTTACCATCAATCCAGATTTCGGGCAGGTAGAAGCTGATCCGTCGGAGGTCAACCTCACAGCCTTTGAGTCGTATTTTCCAGAGAAAAGACCTTTTTTTATTGAAGGCAGCAATATTTTCGATTTCTCAGTCTCCAATGGGCACGGTCCTACAGGAAGAGATAACCTGTTTTATTCGCGCCGCATTGGACGCCGACCTCAGCACTGGCCGGATGTAAACGAAAACGAGTTCATGCGCGTACCTGAGTTCACGCGTATTCTGGGTGCTTTTAAACTGTCGGGTAAAACCCGGAATGGCTGGTCTATTGGAGTGATGGAAAGTCTTACCGCCCTTACTTACGCCCAGATTGATTCATCAGGAGTGCGGAGTAAAGTACCCGTAGAGCCGCTCACCAACTATTTTAATGTGAGGGTGCAAAAGGACATTAACAAGGGAATGACCACGATAGGAGGGATGATTACCGCCACCAACAGGTTTATCCACGACAGCACCCTCTCATTTTTGCCGGATGCAGCTTATACCGCAGGAGTTGATTTTGCTCAATACTGGGACAAGAAAAACTACTATTTCCGCGCCAAAGCGTTGGCCTCAACCGTGCAGGGAAGCCCGGCTTCGATTTTGGATCTGCAACTGGCTCCCCAACGGTATTACCAACGTCCGGATGTGGGGCACCACCGTCTCGATTCATCCATGACACTGTTATCTGGCTGGGCTGCCAACATCGAAGGGGGAAAAATTGGAGGAGGTCATTGGCGCTTCGGCGAAAGGCTGACCTTGCTCTCGCCAGGGGTTGAGTTCAACGACATGGGGTACTTACGGCGTGCCGACTTCATCACCCAGACCTCGTGGCTGAGCTACGAGATATGGGAACCTTTCTCTGTTTTTCGGTCGGCTTCCATGGGGCTTGAACAAATGGCCGGTTGGGATTTTTCAGGACGTTTTCTGTATTGGGGTGGCAGCGTATACGGCCACACAACCTTTATAAATTACTGGAGTGCAGGGGCAAGCGTGGGGTATAACGGCTTCGATGTCGACAGACCCGCTCTGCGTGGAGGCCCTGCCTTAATAGCTCCGCCAAGCATGTACTGGCGGATATGGTTTGATACGGATAGCCGAAAGAAATTTATCCTGGAGCCTCATTTTTCAAATGGAGTAAGAAGTCAGGGTTATGGCAGCTGGTTCGATGTGGGCATGGAAATGGACTACCGCATCAGCACCTCATTGGAGGTTTCTCTTGAGCCGGGATACTACACAGGGAGTAACTATGCCATGTATGTTGAAACCATAACAGCCAGGGACAAAACAAATTATCTGGTGGCTTCTTTTCGACAGCATGTAACAAGTGTCGATTTGCGTGTAAACCTATCACTCACACCAGATCTGTCAATCCAGTATTGGGGTCAGCCGTTCATCTTTTCAGGTGATTACAGCCAGTTTAAAGAAGTTGTTGATGCAGGAAATTATAAGGTGCAAAACCAGTTTCATGTGTTCACACCTGATCAAATAGCCTACGATGCTAAAACCGACACCTATTCCGTGTCAGAGCAGGGAAACGGAGTTGCAGACTACACTTTTGAAAACCCCGATTTCAGCTTTTTTGAGTTCAGGTCGAATTTCGTGGTAAGATGGGAGTATGTTCCGGGATCGACAGCTTATTTTGTTTGGTCGCAAGGCCGCACCGGCGATACGCCAACAGGTGAGTTTACTTTGGGTGATCATCTGGATGATTTAATTAAAGTCGACCCTTCAAATGTGTTTTTGCTAAAACTCTCTTATCGCCTGAGTTTTTGATCAGATACCAAAGTATGTTTTAATGCCTTCCAGAACACTGTTCAAAGCCACTGCTGCCAAAATCAGTCCCATGACCCTGCTCACAATGGCTGCACCACTATCGCCAATCCATGATTGAATCTTTCCGGCAGCGCGCAGTAAAAAATACGACACCACGATCACAGCGAGCATGATCACCATTGTCTGAATTTGCTCCCATATACTAAAAGTAGAATTGTCGGTCAGCAACACCACGGCCATCATGGCTCCGGGACTGGCCAACGACGGAACAGCCATTGGGAATATGGCTACATCTACCCGTTTGTCCTTCATCTCCATCTCACTTTCTACTTTACTTTCACCAAAAATCATGGTAAAAGCGAAATAGAAAAGTACCAGACCTCCTGCAATCTGAAAGGATTCCAATGGTATCTTCATGGCTTCCAGAATAATCTGGCCGAGAGACAGGAAGAAAAGGAGTATAAAGAAGGCCGCTACCGAAGCTTTGAGCGCCGCTTGTCTCTTCTGTTGTGCCGTCAACCTGGTGGTATGCGAAATAAAAACCGGAACGGAACCAATCGGGTCGATCACCACCCAAAGCACGATAAAGTCTTGCAGGTAAGTCTCTAACATAAGGCATTTTTCGGCTAAATTAAAAAATAGTTTTATTGGTGATTAACGGTGGCAGGATGAAAAACAGGATAATCTGTAAAACCGGATTCGCCTGTGGTATAATAGGTTGCCGGATCGGCAGCCGCGAGGGGCAGCTGATGCTGCATGCGGTAAACCAGGTCGGGGTTGGCAATAAACGGAACACCAAAAGCCACCAGGTCGGCAAGCCCGTCTTCGAGAATACGATTGGCCGTTTCACTCGTGAATCCCCTGTTAATCATCAGGTTTCCTTTGTAAACAGGCCGGTATCTCTGCGCAATACGGGGTTCAGCAAAGGGCACCTCGCTAACATCAGTATAAGGTTCTGAAAGGTGTAGGTAAGCCAGGTCGTAGTCGTTAAGTCGGTTGATGATATAGTCGAATGTGGGAAGTGTTTCTTGTTCAATTTTAAGTCCTTGCACCTGATGTGCAGATGGGTTGAGTCGTACGCCGATCCTGTTCACAGGAATTTTTTCCTTCATGGCATCCAGCACTTCGAAGAGCAGACGGGCGCGATTGGTGATATTTCCTCCATATTGATCGGTACGTTTGTTGGTGTCGGGTGCAAAAAACTGATGCAGGAGGTATCCGTTGGAAGAATGAATTTCTACTCCATCAAATCCGGCCTCCATCGCGTTGGTTGCGGCCTGAGCGAAATCTGTAATCACCTGTTGTATATCGGCAATCGTCATTTCTCGGGGTGTTACGCTGGTTTTTTTTCCTGATGGGGTTCTCACAATCACGTCAGGGTTAATGGCCGAAGGAGCCAGAGGTAATTCTCCGTTTAGAAAGTCGGGATGCGACATGCGTCCAACATGCCACAGCTGGATGAAAATCTTTCCTCCGGCGGCATGCACAGCATCTGTGGTAAGCCGCCATCCTGCTATCTGCTCTTGTGAGTAGATGCCCGGGGTGTTGCTGTAACCCACTCCCATAGGTGATATCTGTGAGCCTTCGGTAATGATAAGTCCGGCCGTAGCCCGCTGACGGTAATAATCAGCAATGAGCTCATTGGCTTTATGTTGGCTGTTGGCCGCACGTCCGCGTGTGAGCGGAGCCATAACAATCCGGTTTTGTAGTAATATGTCGTCAAGTTGATAAGGTTCGAATAGCATTTTTTGTGGTGTAAGTATTAAAAAATCCCACGATCAGTTGATTGTGGGATTCAATTTGATATTATTTGAATTGTCTATAAATGAATCACTTCTCCGTAAGCATCGGCAGCAGCTTCCATCACGGCTTCCGACATGGTAGGATGAGGATGCACCGATTTAATGATTTCGTGGCCTGTGGTTTCGAGTTTGCGTGCCACAACCACTTCGGCAATCATCTCGGTTACATTTTCGCCAATCATCTGACAGCCCAGAAACTCACCGTATTTGGCATCGAAGACTACTTTAACAAAGCCGTCTTTTTTGCCGGCAGCACTCGCTTTTCCGGAGGCTGAAAACGGAAATTTCCCCACTTTCACATCATAACCGGCTTCTTTGGCCTGTTTTTCAGTCATGCCCACACTGGCCACTTCAGGACTGGTATAGGTACAGGCCGGAATATTACCATAGTCGACAGGCTCAACGTCCATACCTGCAATCTTTTCAACACAGGTAATGCCCTCATGCGAGGCCACATGGGCTAAAGCCGGACCATGAACGATGTCACCGATGGCGTAATAACCCGATACATTGGTTTGGTAGTAGTCATCGACAAGTATTTTCCCTTTTTCGGTTTTTATGCCCGTTTCTTCAAGGCCAATCCCTTCGAGGTTGGTGGCAATGCCCACGGCCGAAAGCACGATGTCGGCTTCTATTTCTTCTGTACCTTTTTTCGTTTTTATGGACACCTTGCACTTGTCGCCGGTGGTATCAACTTTTTCAACCGATGAGTCAACCATGACTTTCATGCCGGCTTTTTTAAACGAGCGGGCAAGCGTTTTTGATACCTCCTCATCTTCCAGGGGAACTATATTCGGCATAAATTCAACCAAGGTTACCTCCACCCCGATGCTGTTGAAAAAGTAAGCAAATTCAGAACCAATGGCTCCTGAGCCTACCACCACCATCGATTCGGGCATTTTTTCGAGCACCATCGCATCGCGGTAGCCGATAATTTTTTTGCCATCCTGTGGCAGGTTGGGTAACTCGCGTGAACGGGCTCCTGTAGCAATGATGATGTTTTTTGCTTCATGGGCAGTTGTTTTGCCTTCCGCGTCAGTAACTTCCACTTTCTTACCGGGCAGCACTTTGCCAAAGCCTTGAATGAGTTCGATTTTATTTTTCTTGAACAGAAACTGTACGCCTTTACTCATGCCTTCGGCTACTCCACGGCTGCGTTTTACCATCTCGGGTAAATTGGCCGTGACATCACCTGCTATCGAAATGCCATACTCAGCAGCATGTTTGCTGTAGTTAAACACCTGCGCACTTTTGAGTAATGCTTTGGTAGGAATACAGCCCCAGTTGAGGCAGATACCTCCGATTTCAGCTTTCTCTACTACGGCTACCTTCATGCCCAGTTGCGAAGCACGTATGGCCGCAACATATCCGCCGGGACCACTGCCCAAAACAATTATATCGTAATTCATGGTATATTTTTTTTGATACAACGAAGGTGCAAAAATAAGCAATCGTGGCGTTTAAACCCTTAACTTTGTGCAAATATTTTTAATCGTTCTAAATAACCGGATTCGCAGGCTTCATTTTAATCCTGTGATCGGGTAATCTGGCCAAATTTATGTTGTCACAGGAAATAATAAAAAACACAGAAACCTACGTCAGGGAGCAACTTCAACAGGCAGAAGCAGGCCACGACTGGTGGCATATTTTCCGGGTTTGGAGGTTGGCGCGAAAAATTGCCGAGCAGGAAACCGCTAACTTACTTGTGGTTGAACTGGGGGCGTTGTTGCATGACATTGCCGACGCGAAATTTAATCAGGGTGATGACCGGATAGGGCAGGAAAAAGCCCGGGTTTTCTTAAAACAACAACAACTCGACGACTTGACCATTGAACAGGTGGTGGCCATCATTCGTGATATTTCGTACAGTACTTCGCTGAGCAGGAAAGTATTACGCACCAAGGAACTTGATATTGTTCAGGATGCTGATCGGCTTGATGCGATGGGAGCAATTGGTATTGCCCGCACATTCAGTTACGGAGGTTTTAAAGGCCACGCCATGCACAACCCTCATCTGCCTCCCCGCACCAACCTGACCAAAGAAACTTACCGCAAAGAAGAGACTACTACGCTCAATCATTTTTACGAAAAGTTACTAATACTCCGTGATAGGATGAACACAGACACTGGGAAACAGCTTGCCGAAGAGCGCCATCAATTTATGCAACTATTTGTAAAGCAGTTTTTAAGCGAATGGGAGGGAGGCTAGTCGAAATCGTTTAGCCACTTGATAGCTGCCTCGCGTGTGGCGAATATCTCCAGCTGGTGTTTCTTGTGGCTGAATTTGCGGGCGATCAACATGGCATAAACTGTGTTTATGGGTGAGTCGTGAATTACTGCATGACGGATATTATCGTATAGTGGAATCAATTCCAGTAGTTTGCTGCCGATAACGTCGAGTTGATCCACTGAGAACACTACTTTACTGCCACGGGCATCTTCCAGAATCTTAAGCTTGCGTGGTAAACCCGGGTTGGTAGCCAAGAAGGTAATGCCCGCCAGCATATCCTCAAGGGAAACCGTGGAGGCACTCTTGGTTTCAAGAATGCCATCTTCCTTGTTGAAATTTAATGGAGACATTGCTATTGCCCTGCTTGGTAATAACAGCGTTTTGGAGAAGTGATTTTACTCTCTTTCACCAAAACCTTGATGGCTTTATCGACTTCTTTCTTGTCGATGCCGCTTTTTTCGGCTATTTCGCCCGCTTTTAAAGGCGTACCTGAAATTTTCAGGGCATTGTAAACTTTTTCGGCTGTATTCATTTTTTTGCTTTTTTAAATCAGCCGATAAAGGTAAGCAAATTCTGCACTTTTTCGTTTGAATGAAGAAAGTTTTATGCTAAATGGCATACAAGAAAAAACAAGTGAAGTGGTTTATTAAGAAAAATTGACGTAACATTATGAATATGAAACAGGTACTTTATATGCTCATGGCTTGCTTTCTGAGCGATTCCGGCATTTTTTCAATAGCGTAGCGAAGGGCAGTGCGTGGCATATAAGCTTTGTGGTTCATCACGAAAGTGAACACTTCGGCTTCATGTTTTTGGCTGTAAACCTTTAAAAGCCATCCGTAACCTTTTTGCACCATGTCATTGGTATCGTGAAGCAAGAGCGTGGCCAGTTCAAATATCTCATTTCCAAACAAACCCTTGCGGGCAGGTACGATCAATGAAACGGCTGCAGCCCGCTTCATCCAGCGGTTTGGCGTGGTAGCAAAGGTTTTGAGTATCGTAACTTGTTCAGGATACTTTTCAAAAAAAGCCCCCATGGTATGATTGCAAAAGGTGTCGCAGGTAGCCCAGTTGCTCACATATTGATTAATCCACCTTTCAAATAACAGCATGTCGTCGGGCATAAACTTTTTTCTTAGGGCATACGACCAGTTACAAGCCACGATGGCCTCTTCCATCACTCCCGATTGCCAGAGTTGCTCACATAAATCCCA